>JAFQVE010000049.1 GCA_017408185.1 Oscillospiraceae bacterium
ATTAAACCTCCTCAAAAAACGCACACGGACATATGCATTGCAGCATATGTCCGCTTACCGTATTTATAAAGTCGCAGCCATTACCGCTTTTATTGTGTGCATACGGTTTTCAGCCTCATCAAAAACAATGGACTGTTTTCCCTCTATAACCTCGTCGGTTACCTCCATTGCATCAATGCCGAACTTATCATAGATTTGCTTTCCGATAGTGGTTTTAAGGTCATGGAATGCAGGCAGGCAATGCATAAAACGGCACTGCTCTCCGGCATTTTCCATTATGCGGGAATTAACCTGATACGGACGAAGATCTTCAATTCTTTCCTTCCATACCTCGTCCGGCTCTCCCATCGATACCCATACATCGGTGTAAATAACGTCTGCAGCCTTGGTTGCAACAATCGGGTCTTCGATAAACTCAAGAACGGCACCCGTTTCTTTTGCAATCTCCTGACAGGTCTTTACAAGCTCTGCGTCCGGAAAATATTTTTTCGGTGCACAAGCAACAAAGTGCATCCCCATCTTTGCACAGCCTACCATAAGAGAATTTCCCATATTATAGCGCGCATCACCCATATATACAAGCTTTTTACCCTTGAGAACACGGAAATTTTCTTTTATCGTAAGAAAATCGGCAAGAATCTGTGTCGGGTGGAATTCGTTTGTAAGTCCGTTCCATACCGGAACACCTGCATACTTTGCAAGCTCCTCCACAATCTCCTGACCAAAGCCGCGATATTCGATACCGTCAAACATTCTGCCAAGGACGCGGGCAGTATCTGCAATGCTCTCCTTCTTACCAATCTGAGAGCCCTGAGGGTCAAGATATACAGGATGCATACCGAGATCTGCCGCGGCAACCTCAAATGCACAGCGGGTACGCGTGCTTGTCTTTTCAAAAATGAGAGCTATGTTCTTGCCTTCAAATGTTTTATGCGGAATTCCGCGCTTCTTCTTTGCCTTATACATAGATGCAAGATCTATGAGATAATTGATTTCTGCAGGTGTAAAGTCAAGCAGCTTTAAGAAATGTCTTCCCTTTAAATTCATATCAGCACTTTCCTTTCAAAATCATTGCGCGCAAGCGCTTTTAATAACGGCAACAGCCTCTTTCAGAATGTCCATCGGGATGTTAAGCGACGGAAGGAGACGCACCTTATCCTTTGCCGTAAGGCAAAGAACACCGTTTTCCATACAAGCTTTCACAACATCTCCCGCCGGCTTTTTGGTCTTTATGCCAATCATAAAGCCCATACCGCTTACTGCCTCGACACCGTCGGCACCGGAAAGCTCATCAAAGATATATTTACTTTTGCTCTTTACCTCTGCAAGAAGCTTATCGTCAATTCTTTCGACAATGCTTATTGCGCCGGCTGAGCTTACGGGATTTCCTCCGAAGGTAGAACCATGGTCACCAAAGCCGAGAACATTCTTTACCTTATCAGAGAGAAGAACTGCACCTATTGGCAGACCGCCGCCGAGACCTTTCGCCGTCGACACAACATCCGGTTTTATTCCGAAGTTCATATACGCATACATTTCACCGGTTCTGCCGTTACCCGTCTGCACTTCATCTACAATGAGAATTATGTCATTTTCTGCCGCATACTGTGCAGTTTTCTTAACAAAATCAGCCTCAAGCGGAAGCACACCGCCCTCGCCCTGAATACACTCTATCATAATTGCGGCAGTCTTGTTGCTTTCCGCAGTTTTAACGAGCGCATCAAAATCGTTCGCAGGGGTATGTACAAATCCCGGCGTGAGCGGACAGAACAGCTCGTGGTAATGCTCCTGACCGGTAGCCGCAAGAGTTGTAAGTGTTCTGCCGTGGAAGCTATTTTCAAGGGTGATTATAGTAAAATAATCCTTTCCCTTTTTTTCTGACGCATATTTTCTCGCAACCTTGATTGCACATTCGTTTGCTTCCGCACCGGAGTTTCCGAAAAAGACCTTGCTCATTCCTGTCTTTTCACAAAGAAGCTTTGCAAGGCGCGCACACGGCTCGGTATAATAGAGGTTGGACATATGCTGAACCTTTGAAAGCTGGTCAACTACCGCATTTTTCCACTCATCATCAGCTATTCCGAATGCCGTTACGCCGATGCCTGTTCCCATATCAATATAGCGCTTGCCGTCGGTATCGTAAACCTCGGCGCCTTTACCGTGGGAGATTTCTATCGGAAACCTGTTATACGTTCCGGCAACGTATTCTTTATCTATAGAAGTGATATTACTCATTTTTACCTCCGGTTACCATTGTACCTGCACCCTCATCCGTAAGAAGCTCCATAAGAATGGAATGAGATACTCTTCCGTCCATTATTGTTACGTTCTTTACACCCTCGTGGATAGCTTCTATACAGCAATTAACCTTCGGAATCATACCGCCGGATATAACACCCTCTTTATACAAAGAAGAGGCTTCGTCTATCGTTATTTCCGAGATAAGCGTTGACGGGTCGTCCTTATCACGCAGAATTCCTGCGATATCCGTCATCATAATAAGACGCTCGGCACCGAGCGCACCTGCAATGTATGCAGCAGCGGTATCGCCGTTGATGTTGTATGTGTTCCCTTCGGCATCACAACCAAGAGTTGAAATTACGGGTATGTAGTTCTTTTCAAGCAGGTCAATAACCGGCTTTATGTTGACCTTTGTGATGTCTCCGACATAGCCGAGACGCTCATCACGCATTTTTGATTCAATGAGGCGGCCGTCCATACCGGAAATTCCCATCGCCTTGCCACCCTTCATCTCGAGAAGATTTACAAGGGTTTTGTTTACCTTACCGGCAAGCACCATCTGGACAATATCAACAGTTTCTTTATCCGTTACGCGCAGACCGTCCACAAACTCCGCTTTCTTGCCGAGGCGGGACATAAGGTCGCTTATTACCGGACCGCCGCCGTGAACAAGAACTATCTTTACACCGATAAGCCACAGAAGAACGATATCCTCCATAACCTGTTCCTTGAGCTGTTCGTCTATCATTGCATTGCCGCCGTATTTGACAACAACGATTTTACCGTTATATCTCTGTATATACGGCAGAGCCTGGGTTAAAACCTCAGCTCTCTCTGCATTTGAAAAAATCCCTTCCATCTCATTCTTCTCCTTTATGTACGGTAGTCTCCGTTTATTTTCACGTAATCGTAAGTGAGGTCACATCCCCATGCAGTGGCGCCAAACTCACCGTCACCCACGGAAACGATAATCTCAATTTCTGTTTCAAGGAGAATCTCCTTTGCAAGTTCTTCAGAAAACGGAACGCCCGCTCCGTTTTTGCAAACCTCAATTTCGCCCTTAGCACTCTTAAACGCAACATCAACCCGGCTTACATCAACAGCCGCACCGCTGTATCCTATTGCACAGAGAACGCGTCCCCAGTTTGCATCTGCTCCGAACATCGCCGCCTTTAAAAGGCTTGAGCAGATAACGCTTTTTGCAACCGTCTTTGCAACATCAACACTTGCCGCGCCACTAACCCTGCACTCAAGCATCTTTGTTGCGCCCTCGCCGTCTGCAGCTATCATCCGGCAAAGATAAACGGTGATGGTATTAAGAGCTTTCATAAACACTGCAAAATCTTCACCCTCGGATGTAATCTCAGCATTGCCTGCCATACCGTTTGCAAGAACTGTTACCATATCGTTAGTAGACGTATCACCGTCTATACTTACCATATTAAACGTATTTGCTATATCGGCAGACAAAGCTTTCTGCAAGAGAGCCGGAGAAATGGCCGCATCTGTTGTGATGAAAACGAGCATAGTAGCCATATTGGGATGAATCATGCCGCTTCCCTTTGCGATACCGCCCATTCTGCACACCTTTCCGCCGAGTGTAAACTCAACGGCGATCTCTTTTTTCACGGTATCTGTTGTCATAATGCCTTCTGCAGCAGCCTCTCCGCCATCAACAGAAAGACCTGCGGAAAGCGACGGAATGCCGTTTGCAATCGGAGTTATGTCAAGCGGCTGACCGATAACGCCGGTTGAAGCAATAACAACATCGTTCGCAGAAATACCGAGAGCGTCTGCCGTGAGTGCGCTCATTTTCTCGGCAATCTCGATGCCGTCTGCATTACAGGTGTTTGCATTTCCACTGTTGCAGATAACTGCCTGCGCATATCCGTCGGATATATGATTTTTCGTAACCGTAAGCGGTGCACCCTTTACAAGGTTGGTAGTATACACAGCCGCAGCCGATGCCTTCACATCACTTACTATAAGCGCGAGATCACGCTTTGTTTTGTTTTTTCTGATACCGCAATGGATACCGTTCGCCCGAAAGCCTTTTGCGGCACAGACGCCGCCGTTTATAATCTTCATTTTTATCACCGTTTCCTTTTTAAACGTTAAGTCCTGTTTTTTCATCCACACCGAGAAGGATATTCATATTCTGAATAGCCGAGCCGGATGCACCCTTGCCGAGATTATCAAATCTTGATACAAGAAGAATTCTTTCATCATTGCCGCAGACGGATATTTCCATATCGTCACGGTCAGAAAGCGCACCGGCAGACATAAAGCCTGACTCATCAGCGGCATCCGAATAGCGGACGAGACCGTTCTTATAATAATCGGCATATACCTTTTTTATATCTTCGATACTTCCCTGTATCTGATTTGCGTGAAGCGGAATCGTAACCTCCATTCCGCTGTAATACGGCGCAACAATCGGGCAAAATACCGGCGCGGACGCAAGACCGCATACCTTAACTATTTCCGGCAGATGCTTGTGAGACTGGGAAATCCCGTACATTCTCGGCGCATCAAGAAGAGCATCTCGCGTTTCTTCTTCATACTCCGCTATCATTTTCTTTCCGCCGCCGGAATATCCGGTAAGCGAAAAAGCAGAGAGCTGCGCATCACGCCCAATAATTCCGGCTTCAACCAGCGGTGCCGTAAGCGCAACAACGCCGCTTGCGTGGCAGCCCGGGTTTGCAATTCGCTTTGATGCTTTTATCTTTTCTCTGCCGCCGGAGATTTCCGGAAAGCCGTATGCCCACGAATCATTTGTGCGGTGGGCAGTAGATGTATCAATAACCGCGGTATTCCTGTTCTCAACCATTCCGACAGCTTCAATTGCCGCCGCATCCGGCAAACAGAGAAAAACGATATCTGCCGTATTGAGCATTTCCCGGCGCGCGGATGTATCCTTACGAAGCTCCTCCGAAAGAAGCATCAGCTCTATATCCCGTCTTCCCGCCAGACGCTCGTGAATACGCAGTCCCGTTGTTCCGGCGCTTCCGTCAATAAATACCTTAGTCATTTCAATTCCTCTTTTTATATTTTTATTCTCCGGCAAAAAACAGCTTGCCATGATATATTTTGAATTATTATACACCACGACAGCTATTTTTGTCAATATCTATTTTATAATTATTTATATTTTTTGAATATTATTCATATCATCTGCTTGTTTTTTGCATTTCTTTTCACCGATAATATCGAGCCTTATGACGGCGATGATAATTGACACCATATTTATTACCTCAGTAATCACCCCGCCCCATGCGCTGTTTACGAAATTATACACAAGCCAGAGCGGAGAGCTCGGAAGAGCACACAAGCGGACATACTTCGGTGTTTTTATCCAAAAAGCGACGGTAGTGCAAACCATGCCGAGAATAGGCAGAACAGACAGCGCGTTTTGCCACGTAAATATCCCCGCCGCAACGGATAATGCGCAAAAGAGCCACAGCCACATTCTGCTGTCCGCCCACGCCTTGCCCTTATTGACAAAAACAACCGAACGCAAAAGCGCAACTGCGTTTAATATCGCGCCCGTATATGCACCGAGAAGTCCGAAATGGAGAACAAACGCAAAATTTGCGGCAAGCTGAAACGCAAGGATATATTTATGTGTCTTCTGCTGAAAGGATATTACGGCAAGAATAAGCGCAATAATTCCTATCACTTGTGCAATTATATACATAATGAAGTTTTCTCCTTGATTTTTTTACCATTTACTATTATAATACTCTTTGAAGAAACTTTCAAGGAGATTATACTATATGAAGGATAAAATTTCAAAAGAAAAATGCGGTAACTTTTTGGCACTTTTGCCGATTGGAGCTTTTCTCTTCCTCTATTTAGGGCTTGGAATCACTTTTGAGTACATTTTGAAGTATGAAATGGGCTTTTACAACATCCCTATTGTTGTTATTTTCCTGATATCTCTTTTTATCGCCTGCATACAGAACAAAAAGCTTTCTTTTGACGAAAAGCTTTCCGTTATGGGAGCAGGTGCCGGAGATAAAAACATTATAACAATGGTGCTTATTTTCCTCGTCGCGGGAATATTCGTCGGCGTGGTCGGACGCTCAAGCGCCGACAGTGTTGCTTACTTTTTACTGTCGGTAATCCCTCCGAAGTTTTCGGTTGCGGTTCTTTTCACCGTAAGTTGCTTCGTTTCTCTTGCAATGGGAACTTCCGTCGGAACAATAACGCTTATAACGCCGATTGCAGTTTCCGTTTCCTCCGCAAGTGGATTTTCACTTCCGCTTTGTGTCGGCTCGGTTGTCGGAGGCGCGATGTTCGGCGACAATCTTTCATTCATATCCGATACCACCATCGCCGCCTGCAACGGACAAGGCTGCCGTATGCGCGATAAATTCAGCGCAAACTTTGCAATTGCGCTCCCTGCGGCGCTCGCCGCACTGGCACTCACCCTCGTTCTTTCTCTGAGCACCGAGATCACCGGCGAGATTGCACACGACTACAATTTAATTCAGGTTATCCCCTACATGCTCGTTCTTATAGGCGGCATTGCCGGAATCAATGTTTTCGCGGTCCTTATTATCGGAATTGTTTCCGGAGCGATTATAATGCTCTCTACCGGAGCCGCCGATACCATGACGCTTCTGGTCAATATGAAAGACGGTGCTGTGGGAATGTTTGAAACTGCTATGGTTGCAATCCTTGTTTCTGCAATATGTGCACTGATACGCGAGCACGGCGGTTTTGACGCCCTGCTTTATGCAATAAAAAAGATTTTCAAAGGAAAGCGCGGCGGTCAGATAGGCATGGGACTCCTCGTAGGTGCAATGGATATTGCAACAGCTAACAACACCGTTGCAATAGTTATGGCAAATCCCATCGCGAAGGAAATGGCTGAAAACTACGGCATCTCTCCGAAAAAAGCCGCATCAATTCTTGACACGTTCTCCTGCATCTTTCAAGGCGTTATTCCCTACGGTGCACAGCTTCTTGTTGCAATCTCCGCTGTTGCCGTTGCGGGTTATAGCATTTCGGCATTTGACATAATGCCGTATCTCTTCTATCCGTATCTTTTACTGATAAGCTCTTTGGTTTCAATTTTCATAACAAAGGAAAGATGATAACATAATCCCACCCTCAAAGGGTGGGATTACTGTAAGCAGGATTTTACAAATGTTCATTCATTTTTATTTAACGTTTTACAAATTATTCACTTTTTTCTGTTTTTATGGTGTATAATATAAATCAGAAGGAGGGATATATTATGCCCACACATGTACTTATTATCGAAGATGATCCAAACATAGCAGAGCTTATAAGTCTTTATCTTGAAAAGGACGGCTTTGATGTAACTCTTGCATCCGATGGCAAAGCGGGCGTTGATACTTTTTTCAGCATCCATCCAGACATAGTTTTGCTTGACATAATGCTTCCCGAAATGGACGGCTGGGAGGTTTGCCGCGAAATCCGAAAGAGCGACAAAACGCCCATAATAATGCTTACGGCAAAGGATGAAACTGCAGACAAAGTGACCGGTCTTGAGCTGGGTGCGGATGACTACATTTCAAAGCCTTTTGATATGAAAGAGGTAATCGCACGCATTCACGCCGTACTCCGAAGATATACTCCCGGTAATGAAGCAGCAGAAAATGCCGATATCAAAAGCTTTGACAATCTTTCCATAAATATGTCTGCATACGAGGTTCTTATCAAAGGAAAGAAGGTGGATATGCCGCCGAAGGAGCTTGAGCTTTTAAATTATTTAGCTTCGCATCCTAACAGAGTTTTCACGCGCAACCAGCTTCTTGACGACGTATGGGGCTTTGAATACTTCGGCGATTCAAGAACCGTTGACGTACACGTTAAGCGTCTGCGTGAAAAAATAGACGGAGCAAGTGAAAAATGGTCGCTCAAGACCGTTTGGGGCGTCGGGTATAAGTTCGAGCTTAATCCCGACAAATGAGGAAGTAAACAGTGAAGCTTCTTTACAAATACTTTCTGATGATCGCCTTTCCGATGATTGCATGTCTTGTTGTGGTCGGTGTCGGTCTTTCTTTTCAGATGTATAACTACTCCGTTGCCGAAAAACACGAATCACTTCAGCGCGCAGCAGAGCGCGTTTCAAGTATGACGGAGGATCTTTATTACAATCACTCCATAACGCACGAGCATATGATAAAAACCGTTCTCGCATCTATGACAAATGATTCGCAGATACACGTTATTGTATGTGACACAAACGGACAGATTTTTCTGACATCGGACATACGCGGCAACAAATATATGAACTCCAGAGTCAGCGCAGGCATCCTTGAAGAAACGCTTACCTCGGAGGAATATTCGGCAACCGGAACTCTTGACGGATTGTATGAGGGCGAAAACTACACAGTGGGTCTTGTTACTAAAAACGATGCCGGCGAGCCTATTGCATACGTTTATGTGACAACATCCATCAGGTATATCCAGATGCTTACAATGTACGTGAGAAATCTCTTTTTGCTCTTGTCCGTTGCCGTGTTTATCCTCACTTCATTTGCGTCATACTTTATCATAAGAAGGATGACACGTCCGCTGAAGCAGATAGCCACGGCGTCAAGAAAATTTGCACACGGAGACTTTTCAACTCGTGTTCCTGTGTATTCAAGCGACGAAATCGGAGATCTGACACACGCGTTCAACAATATGGCAGACTCTCTTGAAAAATCCGAGGAATTGCGGCGCGCTTTTGTGGCGAACGTCTCGCACGAGCTTCGCTCACCGATGACATCTATCGGCGGTTTTGTTGACGGAATGCTTGACGGAACAATTCCCGAAGAACGTCGCGAACGATATCTCCGAATAGTTTCCGATGAAGTTCACAGGCTTTCACGCCTTGTAAGCAGGATGCTTGAGATAACGGTTCTTCAGGGCAAAGATATAACCGCCGAGAGCACCACATTTGATTTCTGCGAGCTTCTGCGACGTGCGGCAATAAGCTTTGAACAACGTGCAGGAGAGCGGCAGATTTCATTGAATATCGAAATCCCGTCACACGCGATAAATATATTTGCAAATGAGGATGCACTTTATCAGGTAGTGTATAATCTTATTGACAACGCAATAAAATTTTCGGAACCGAACTCTTCAATTGACATAAAAGCTTTTGAAAAAGGAGACAAACTCACGTTTTCCGTTCGCAACTACGGCGCAGAAATACCGGAAGAACAACTGAAATATGTGTTCGACAGATTCCACAAAGCAGACAGCTCCCGTTCTAAAGACAAAAGCGGACTGGGACTTGGGTTGTATATTGCAAAAACAATAATAAACCAACACAAAGGAAAAATATGGGCAGTCAGCGAAAACGGATATACCGAGTTTTCTTTCACGGTTTCAATTCGTAGATATACACAAGGCTGACGGTGCAAAAGCACAAAAACACAAGGAGGATCTTGAAATGAATGATGAATTAATGAATAACCGGAACGGCGAAAACGAGGAAAATACACCGCCCGCAGCCGACAGCTTCCACGAAAGCGAGAGCGAAGTTTCTTCCGGCACTTCTGCCGAAACACCGACAGAGGAAAATGTTACTGCAGAGGAGCAATCGGCACAGGATGAAGAAAAGCCATCAGAGGAACAACCTCACGAGGAGCCTTTTTTTGAGCAGCAAACTCCCCCGCCCTACGGTGACAGTGCTTATTTCTCCAACGGTCCGATAAATATGCAATACAAACCCAGAAGAACCCCCACATGGGTGGTAGTTCTTATATGCGTCATCGGAGCTCTTTATCTTATGATCTCCGCCACGCTCATTGTAGCCTTTCTTAAGTTTTCACATTCGGATGCCCCGGTCAATCCTCAGAACGCAATCGAAAATCTGATTGATGAGAACAAGGTTGAGGATCATCTCACAATAAATGAGTCGCCGAAGTCCGAAGGTGCAAAAACCACCGACGGCGCACTGACAGTAAAGCAGATATCGGAAAAGGTGCGCGCATCCGTTGTCGGCGTTACCTGCCAGAGCACGGCAAACTTCTCGTCTTCTTCTGTTGGATCGGGCATAATTATGTCCGAAGACGGATATATAATCACAAACAACCACGTTATTGAAGGAATGACAACCATTCAGGTGGTTCTCGACAGCGGCGAGACTTATGACGCCCGTCTTATCGGCTCAGATTCCCGCTCTGACCTTGCAGTAATCAAGGTAAATGCAACAGGACTTAAGCCTGCAGAATTCGGCGATTCCGACAAGCTCGAACAGGGCGATCCTGCAATCGCAATAGGAAATCCTGCAGGACTTCAGCTCCAGAACACAGTTACCTACGGTATAATCTCCGCAATAAACCGCGACATAATCGTCGAGGACAGAACGATGACCCTCATCCAGACCGATGCATCCATAAATCCCGGAAATTCCGGAGGTCCGCTCGTCAACGAATTCGGTCAGGTAATCGGTATCAACACCGTAAAAGTCGGTATATCATACTATGAAGGACTCGGATTTGCAATTCCGATGAACACGGCAAAGCCGATAATTGATGAGCTTATTTCACGAGGCTACGTAAAAGGACGTCCGTCAATCGGAATCAGCGGAACTACGCTGAGCGAGCGCGACTCTATGTTCTACGGTCTTCCGGCGGGACTTCTCATTGACTACGTTCACCCGTATTCCGATGCATTCAAGAAAGGAATAAGACGCGGTGACATCATAACGAAGATGAACGGCACTGCCCTTTCCTCCACCGCAGAAATCAAGAAAATACGCGACAATTTCACAGCCGGTGATAAGGTAACCCTTACGATTTACAGAAACTCACAGGAGGTTGATATTGAGGTTATCCTTATGGATGAAGCGACGTTATCAACCGCACAATCCGAAGCCAGCTGATAAATGTCAGATAAAAAATCCTCCTCGGGGGATTTTTTTGTTTTGTCGCCGGAATTTTACATATATCGCATATGTTTGGGTGTATTATAAGTATAGTAAACAAAAGAAAGAAAGGACGTGCAAAATGAAGGTATCATCACAGCGATGCGGCGGTGAGCTTAAAATATCACTTTCAGGAGAGCTTGATCACCACGCGGCGCGCCGCGCCATTCCGGAAATCACAGCAATAACAGACATAGAGCTTCCCGTGAAACTTGTCATTGATTTTGAGCGCGTGAGCTTTATGGACAGCTCGGGAATAGCCCTCGTAATCGGAGCATACAAAAGAGCGACTTCCATAGGCAGCGGCTTTTGCGTGATAAACGTATCAAAGCAGGCACACAAGGTCTTTTCCGCCGCAGGAATATGCAAGCTTTTAAATATTTCCGAACGCGAAAAGGACAAAGTAAACATATGAAGGAGATTACCAATGAAAACTATAAATGAAGTAACCCTTACTTTCCCGAGCAAATCCGCAAACGAGGGCTATGCGCGTGCTGCGGTTGCCGCTTTTGCGGCACAGCTTGACCCGACGCTTGATGAAATAGGCGATATAAAAACAGCAGTCAGCGAAGCCGTTACAAACTGTACAGTCCACGCTTATCCCGACTGCGTGGGGAAAATTTACATAAAGCTTCGTATTTTAGAGAACAATATATTTGAAATTTCGGTGCGCGACCGCGGACTTGGAATAAGCGATATTGAGCAAGCAAAAACACCGATGTTTACCACTGGCGGAGATGACCGTTCCGGCATGGGATTTACGATTATGGAAAGCTTCACGGATAACCTCAGAATACGCTCTGTGAGAGGAA
>JAFQVE010000375.1 GCA_017408185.1 Oscillospiraceae bacterium
AAGCAATTTTCCGACGATTGGCGGAATATTTTTCCGATACTTGGCGGAATATTTTTCCGATACTTGGCGGAATGCAACAACGGAACGGCATTTACATCCGTTCCGTTGTTGTTTAAACAAAATATTTTCTTTGCACCGGGCGGCGCCCACTCCGTCCCGTTTTGGTGAGTTGATTTTTATCCTTACTGAATGATTACGTAATCCAATACGTTATCCGCAGTCATATAGCTTCCGTCTTTAGCTTCTATGGAAATCTGCTCGTTACCGCAATCACCTTCGGACACTATGAGAGACTTCCAGTTCTCTGCAGTCAGCTTGACACCATTGACTGTGCAGTTCTTCAAAATGATTTTAGCATCGGGGTTTAATACATTTCCGTCACCGTCTTTGCCAAGCTGGCTCAAGTCAATATAGTATTTGCTGTTAAATTCACAACCGTCAAACACTGCATCAACATACGGCTTTACAAGACGCCCATAGACGTTGCTGTAATATTCACCCTGCGCAAACGTAGTGTTAATGAAGGTTACAGACTTGATTGCAGTGCCGTAGCTGTTCCAGCCCTTAATGGTGCTGTTCTTAACAATAAGTTTATGCGTTCCGTCACCTTCGCCGGTGTTGATTGCATAACACATATCCTCGTCACCGATTGTAACGTTATCAATGATGATATCCTCGGTGGGATTCATTATCATAATACCGCGGAATACACCTGTGATGGTAACATTCTTAATTGTGCCGCCCGATGTCATAATGCCGTAATTATCAGCCTTGCCGTCCTTCAGTTCACCCATATCGAAATCGAGTGTGTTGCCGTTTCCGTCAAGCACACCGCCATCCAGCTTAACACCGTAGTAATTGCCGTACGGAGCCGTGTTTTTTACGGGAACGTCCGATAAGTTGCTTTCAAGAGATGCATTTTTTCCTTCGGCAAGAACCTTTGCAAGGTCATCCGCATCTGTTATGGCATATGTAGCATCTGCGTCGTAATCATTGCCAAAGCTGTCTTCCTCATATGTGAGCTGAGTTGCAAGGACCGTGATGTCAAACGCACCGCCGAGATCCATACCCTGATACTCATTTCCCGCGCTTTCCTGCATCTTAAGTGCGATACCAAGATACGCCGCTTTTCCGGCTTCGAGCGTACCGTGTGTAGTATCTTCGATGGTGTTTATAAACTCTGCAGCCGTACCGACATATGTATAGCCATCAATGTTGCGATTAGCAGGATAGCCAATCTCATTTTCGCTCGGGAGAACATAAACCTCAATTACGTTTGCGATCTTTGAAAGTTCAACTTCGGAAACGAACTTTGCAAACCACTTAAGAGCAAGCGATCCTTCATTTTCAATCTTCAGAACCTTTACATCAACATATCCGGGTTCCCAGTTGTCATAGTCGAAAATCGGAGCTTTGCTGTCCTTGATTGAACCCCAGCTGCCGCTTTCCTTATCAAGCAGTTCAAGATCTACCTTAAGCGTACCGGCTACGATCTTGTTATTACTGCTTGTTACTGTGTCGGTGAACCAAGCGAAGGTTGCACCCATAAGCATTGTGAAGCAGAGAAGCAGCGAGAGCATACTCATAAACAATGCTTTTTTTGTTGCTTTTACGTTTGTCATTTTGTTTTTCACCTTTCTTTGTTTTGATTTTAGTTTATATACCCGGCGGGTGTGGGCACTCGCCGTTATATACGTTCAATGTATGTGCATTTAGGTTGGTTTGGTATTGTATCTCATACAATACCAAAGGGATATCCCTTTGGT
>JAFQVE010000376.1 GCA_017408185.1 Oscillospiraceae bacterium
AACAGCCACGTCATAATTATACGTTCCTGCATCCATATCCTTATATGAATTTATCGGCGTTATGTTTCCGATGTCAAGCTTTGCACTCGTACCGTCAGGAGAAAGCTCCTTTACTCCGCGAATTACATAAGCAGCATTACCGGAATTTTTAAATTCAACATTTATCATACGGTCAGCAAGGTTTTCTGCCTCTTCATCTGTGATTGCACGGTCAAAGTTTACCTCAATGTAGTTTGAGAGAGAAAGCTCCTCCGTAAATCCCGTAACCTCGCCTGAGATCGCCGCATCCATTCCTTTTATATCTGCAAGGATTTCGGCATCGTTTAAATAGCTGTAAACGTTACGGTTATCCGCGTTGACTGTCCACACTCCTACAAAGCCTTTGAAATCGAAGCTGTAATCACCGTCAGTCACTGTATATGTAACATCACCGTTCTGGGCGTATACAACATAATCAATTCTTCCGTCGCGGAGCTCTATTTTAAGCGCAGCTGCCTTGTCCGTCTTGGAGGGATGCACGGAGGTTTCCGACGAGGGTTCAATTCCGACGCGAGCAATGCCGGTAATATATCTTTCCTTATTATACGGCTCAATAACGGTTGTGAAGAGTGTGTTTAGCTGCTCTCCCTTGCGGCGCACGAGCATATACTCATATCTGCTGATATAATCATCCCATCCGCTGCGGCGCGGCGGTACACTCTGTGCAAGAACTATCTCATCAGCCCGCCAGTCATTGAGCATTGTAAGACGCAAATGAATATCCATCATATTCTTCGGATTTCGGGAAATACCTGCAACATCCTTGATATTGTAATCCACATAGAAGCCGTCATTTTCGGGCTTTTCTACCTTACGGATATTTTCAAGCCAGGTATATCCGGACGGATACTTGAGTTTTCCGGAGGTGCTCGCCGCGTTGGTATACGGGTCATTGCCGAACGCAACATCCGCCCCGGCATATGTTCCGCCTTTCTGAACAAAATAATTTTCCATATCGTCCAGATTGGTATCATGCACCGAATCGCCCGATGCGTGGAAGCTATAGGTATGATCGTTGCCTCCGAGTACCTTGAAAAAATCAACGCCGTAGGAAATCTCGTCATCGTAGTCTATCATGACCACCGTTCTGCGATACTCATCCGTTTCCGGATAAACCTCTGCTCCGTCAACGTCCAAAACCTTTACGCGCGTGTCCTTAGCGTCAAAATGCAATGGTTTAAGAGTTTTTTGGAGCACATTCTGATTTGACTCATTTACAACGACGGTATTGTGCGAAAGAGTAACATTCGTCCATTGTGTACGGCTCGGAGTAGTTCCGGTTGCTTCAGGATATCCATTATCCGAGGTCATGGAAATTCCGTATGCATCGACATTAAGCTCAAGAGCATCGGCGTGGGCGTGTGATGATGCACCGCCGAAATACATCCAGAAATCACGCGTGGTATCTTTTATTGAATTCCCGCCTACCGACTCAAAAAGCTTACCATCGCGAAGAGCCGCAAAGCCGTAGCCGGAAAGCATCGAGCTTTTATCGTAGTCATACTCTCCGTATTCCTCAATTATACTTGCAAGCTCATCCTGTATGCTCTCAGGGTCTTTGGTAAAGATATCCAGACGTGCGCCCGAAAAGTCATCATCTTTAACAAAAATACGATAGTACAGCTGTGCTATTTCAACCGCACTTTCCCTCAGTGCCTGTTTTTCCTCCGGGTCCTCGGTGGTCTCCATCTTCTCAGTAACGTTCTTATATGCGTTTAAAAGCAGCTCAGGAGTATCCGGAAGCGCGCTGTATTTTCCCATGCTTCCGCTATCTCCTATCGGAGGGAGACCGCGATGCAGAAGCGTCAGCGGATTATACGACCGAATCATTGTAAGATATTTGGGATGCGTCCACAGATTGCTATTTTCATAGTCTCCTTTGTAAAACTCAAGTGCCTCTGCAAGATTCATCGTACCATTAACCCACAGTTCATTGTATCCGGGACCTGACTCGGTTCCCTGACCGTCGCGCGAGACCTCGTTCACATATTTGCTTCCGACTCCTCCTCCCGCATTAAAGCTTTTTCTATCTGTTATCTCTTCATTGAATATCCATTCTATCATCTCTGTTGTTTTCGGCTCATTGTCATAAACAATCGCTACAAACGCCAAAACAGACTGATGGCCGCCGAAGTTACCGCTCATATCATAACTCCATACAGCATCATAGGCTTCGAGAAGAATGTTTTCTTCAATATTTTCGCGGATATCAAGAGCAGTTTCTTTACTCCTTGGATTTTTATCGGAATCAACAAGTATTCCCGGAAATTCTTCCGCTTTATGTTGTATGAACTGCTGTACCGCAGAGTCGTCATACATATCAAAAAATGCATCATATGCCAATGCAAACTCTTTTGCAAATGAGGGTTCCCATGTATCATTTGTAATCTTTCCGCTATTTGTATTACCGACATAATACCCCTTGGAATCCCATGGGCGTATAGACATATCGGGATATAAATCCGCTATTCTGTCGAGCATTACCGCACCAATGCGACCGTACTTTTCATCTCCGGTATATACATACGCATCGCGGAATGCATTGAGTGCCGCTTCAATTTCTCCGCCATGCCAGAGTCCTTCATGCAGGTAATACCCGATATACGGATAGACGATTCTTGCTCCGGTTTCGTTCTTTCTTCCGGTGTCATATCCGGCTCCGTCGTCAACACCCCATACATCCGCGATATTCTCAAGCGCGTAATCTATATCCCAACCATGCGTAATATCACAGTTGTAAAGCGGGTCTTTCCCCGTGTTGCGAAGCTCGGGATAGAGATCATTTTTGAGATAGCCGTAGCCATAGGTCTTACCGCCAAACTTTTCCGCGTGTGCCTTCAGGGCAGTTTCAATATCAAAAACTCCGTCGTTGCTGGCCGAAACTCCAAGCTCATAAAAGCTTTCAAAGTCATTTGACGGGAAAACTCGCTTGCAGCTCGGACACTGAATCTTCCACGGACGCGTCAAGGCATTTGTCAGCCACGGATATCCGCTTCCGGTTTCCAGCTGCGCGTTCACTCCGCAGTAGCGGCATTTGAACTTATCGTTGTCGCCGTTAAAGCCTATCCATATAACACGCGGCATCCCCTCACCGGGGATCATTCTCCACATTTCATCCATACCGCGCTGCATATACGTGTCAGCCTTTTTCACAGCCGTGTCCTTTTGGCTCTTTGCCCATTTGTATTTTCTTATATTCTCACGGGCGTTTGCCACGCGCTCGCTTGTATAGTAGGTACTTTCCGTTTTTCCGTTTCTTACGGAAACCTGTTTTTCGGCAGTATGTGTGCTTCCGTCGGCAAGCGTTACGGTCAGGGTAACTATTGCCGTTCCTTCTTTTCCGGCTCCCGACGGCTTTACAGTGAAGGATTTCTCCAATGCATCACTTTCAGCCATGAGGGCATCCTGCGCGGAAAGCGCCCACGAGAAGGAGGCACTGTCAAGATTAAACTCATTCCCTGATTTTGCCAACGCCGATGCGTGAAGCTCTATTCCTTTTTCGTACGGCTTCATAGTGAATTTTTCCGCACGGATTTCAAGAGACTTAAATATGTAATCATCTGCGCCCTGCTCCGTCACATCGACAGCAACTGTTTTTTTCGCCTGTTTTCCGGATATGCTGTCCCGGGCAATGATTTCCACTTTTGCTATACCCGTTGTTTCACCGGCGCTGATAACACCATCTGCAGAAACGGTTACAATATCATTTCCATCCACAATCTCATATGTTACGGAATAGTCATCTGCACCGTCAGAAAGCGGAGACTGCCATATGTGGGAGGTACCGTCCTCAAAAAGAATTTTCACATCAAGCTTTCTTTCCTTGCCCGTTTCGACAGAAAGCTCATCGACTGCATCAATTCCGCTGATTACGGGCAGTTCTTCCAGTGCATTAAAGCATACCATCCTGATATTCTGCACATATTCGTCTGTTGCATTTTGCATCAAAACCTCACCCGTAAGGGGATTTGTTACGGTAAGCGTGTTTTTCTGCGCTCTGAAAAGAATTGTATGAACACCCTTTTCAAGATGGAATGTCCGGAAGGTTTCTGCAGGAATCACTCCGCTTCCGCCATTGTTATAGAAGCAGTAGTCTCCGGCGTACGCCCCGTCAAGATAAATGTCTACGTCTTCGGCAGCTTTGTATCCGTGCCCCGAACCGACTAACATCATGCTGTAGTATCCGTCGTACGGAATATTTACATTTATCACAAGATCTCTTTCCGGCCCCTCGGGTCTGAAATTCATATAGCTCCCCATTAATGCCGGAAGAGTATAAGAGCTTTCGGCATCCACTTCCCAGCCGTCCTTTTGAAGCGTAACATCCTGAACCTTGACCGCCGAAGTTTTTCCGAAATCTATAATAACATCACGCGGGTCACGCTTTACTACAGTAACCGATACCGATACGGCTTTTTCTTCCTCTCCGAGACTTATTTTTGCCTTCAGCTGAGAAGTTGTTCCAAGCTTTTCACCGCTTATATAGAATCCGTCATCGTTTCTCGTTATGAGTATGTTTTGGGAATCATACTCCCATTCAAGCTTTTCTTCCTTTGCAAGAGAAACAAAATAGCTGTCATGTACAGTATATCCGTTTGAAGTTTGCGCACTTAAATATATTCTTTCCTCTCGCTGATATCCCGCTTCGTTGTCCGTGACATACAGACTTACTGTATCGGGATTTATTCCATCGCCCGATGCCGGAGTAACCTCTATCTGCGCATCGGTCTTCAGCACCGCGCCCTCTGTCGCAACGGTGACCTCGACAATGCCGGTTCCCACTGCAAGAGGAGCAACAACTCCGTCCGCAGATACAGAAACGATATCCGGAGTTAAGCTTTTGTAAATAAATTCTGCGGAGCCGAGAGCCTCAGACGCATCTGTGCCGTCGCTCATCGTACCCGTAACGTTAATACGCGAGGTACTTTCTTCCGACATTTCCAATGCTTTGGCAGACGCATTAATGCTGAACAGCCTCTGCCGGAATCCGGATGACGAAAGAGTGTTCATTCCACTTCTCGTCACACCGTTAAGAGTCATTTCAGCCTGAAGAAAAGTCGTTCCATTCTTTCCTCCCAGACGCCCTGCCGTGCTGCCGCGCCATACTCCGCTTCCGGTGTATGACTCAGCACAGTCGATATGCTGAATGTCCCCCAAAACATCCGTATCACTTGATATAAACGTCAAATCCTCAAGGCATTTTTCCGAGAAAGAAATATACTCACCTGTAGTTGTGCGCGGTGTTACAGAAACCGATACAACGCTTTCAACTCCGGTGTCTGTTATACCGGAATAAGCTACCTCGATATCCTTATAGCCTACCTCACGGAGCTCAAAATCATCAAGCCATACCGTACCGCCGTAGCCTGCACCTTTAAGCGCAGTATTTGTCGGCGGGGTGATATAGATACTCGGAGAAAGGTAGACATATTCAGCGTCTGTTTCCCCCTTTATGGGTGCGTAAATCGGGAATGTTACCGTCTTCCAATCCGAATATTTTTCGACATACCCCTCCTCGGCAGACAGGTTTTTCGTGCTGTAGCTGCCCGGAATTGCCGGCAATCCCTTACCCTCATCCGTCATCGCATATAGTGTATTATTGATGCTCATATTGGGATATCCGACCGGTGTCTGCCAGTCCTCGATTTTGATTTTATACGAAAGCTGATAAAAGCCTCCCGCGCGTACCTTTATGCGAGTCTGCTCTCCGTCAACAAAGTTAAGCGCAGGCGGCTTGTATGGTGCACCGTTTGCTTTCAGACCGTATTGGTCAGCGGCGGAATACTTCGGATTTGTTACGCATTTGAGCGCACGGTTTCCGTCGCTGTCTTCATCAATCATATAATAGCGCCACCACAGCTCATCCTCGGCAGGCTCTGCATCGGCGAGCGGCGCACTTGTCCATACCCAATTGTCATTCTCAAAGCCTGTGTTATGCTTTTCGGCATCAAGAAGGTTTTTGCCAACCTCGGCAACGGTAAAATCAAGCTCTGCGTTCCGCGTTTTTCCTTCGTATGTTACAGAAGCAAAAACCTTACCTTTCCCCGTCATACAGGCTGCATCAAGATACCACTGTCCATCCTTTGAAACCGCACATTCGATGTCGCCGCCGTCCTCACTCTGCATTTTGCAGGAGACTGAAATCTCGGGTACTTCCTTAAAGTCGCCATCAGAAAAGGTAATGCCCATTCTGTCTGTAAACGAAACATTTATTTTCCGCATTGAATACTGAGCAATCGGGTCCTCTTTTTCAACTCCGTCAAGTGAAAGCCCGATATTTTCAAATTTCTCTGCAGATGCCTTAAGCTCAAAGCTTACAAGATTTGCAAAATATCTGTCTTTGGCGTTAAACTCCTGAGTTTCGTGTGAACCGTCAAGGGCAAAGAGCAAGTAATATTCCCCTGCATCAAGCTTAAGCTTTGCACCCACAGCCGGTGAGTCAGTGGCTGCATTTGTTGAGGTATCTACACCG
>JAFQVE010000377.1 GCA_017408185.1 Oscillospiraceae bacterium
AGGTATGCTATTGGTGGACTCAGTGTGAGGCGATAATTACATACCGTCTTGCGTATAACATTTTCGGGGATAAAAAGTATCTTGAGTATGCGAATTACCTGGAAAAGAATGCCTTCGGTGTTTTTGCGGATTTCAAAGGCGGCGAGTGGTATTCGGAAGCGACTGACGAAGGGGAACTTGTAAACAAAAACAAAGGAAGCCTTATAAAAGGCCCGTTTCACCTGCCGCGGATGTTGCTCGGCTTAATAAGCCTTGAAGAAACCGGAAGTATACACAGATATATGCAGTAATTGCACTGAAAAATATGGAATGTGTCGTGAAATGTCGGGTATACGGAATTATTCGTGTAAAAAAACGTGAATAATTCCGTATAATCACTTGATTTTTACATGAATATATGATATACTCTTCTGTGGAAGGGAGAGATATCTGATATGAAAAGAAAGATAATGGCGTATCTGGAAGCGTGGAAAAAAAGCGAGCACCGCAAGCCCCTTATTCTTCAGGGCGCACGTCAGGTCGGAAAAACGTATACGTTGCTTGAGTTCGGGCGAACTTTTTATGAGAATGTAGCGTATTTTAATTTTGAAGCAACCCCAAAGCTCATATCAGCATTTGAAGAGGATATCAGCCCGGAATATCTTGTTCCGATTCTTTCGTATATGTCCGGCCAGACAATAGTGAGAGGGAAAACCCTAATAATTCTTGATGAAGTTCAGCTTTGTGAGCGTGCGCTCGCTTCGCTTAAATATTTTTTTGAACAGGAACCGGAGTATCACATTGTTGTTGCAGGCAGCCTGCTCGGCGTTGCGGTGAATCGAAAAAAGTTTTCTTTCCCGGTGGGAAAGGTTGATATAAAAACTATGTATCCCATGGATATTGAAGAGTTTATGCTGGCTTTGGGTATGGAGGAGCTGACCACCCGCATACGCACCTGCTTTGAGAAAAACGAGCCAATGCCGCAACTGTTGCATGATGAGGCAATGAAGCTGTATCGGCAGTATTTGGTTGTCGGCGGTATGCCGGAATGTGTTTTGAAGTTTGCTTCAACGCGGGACTACATTCTGATCCGTCATACGCAGAATATGATACTTGAAAGCTATCTTAATGATATGAGCAAGTACAACGAAAGAAACGAGATAAAGAAAACGCGGCTTACGTATGACAATATAACCGTGCAGTTGTCAAAGAAAAACACGCGATTTCAATATAAGCTTATAAAGCACGGTGCGCGCGCCGCAGAGTTTGAAAATGCAGTTGAGTGGTTGACCTTATCCGGGATAGTTTCACAGATATACAAGGTGGAGCAAATAAAAAAGCCCTTGGAAAATTACCGGGATATCGATTCATTTAAAATTTATGTTTCGGATGTAGGGCTTCTTTGCGCGAAAAAAGATTTGTTTGCACAAGATATTTTGTATATGTCTGAAGAGCTTGACGATTTCAAGGGCGGTATGGCAGAAAATTATGTCAATTCTCAGCTCGTACTAAACGGATATAAAACTTATTATTGGATGAGCGAGCGCGGTGCAGAGATAGATTTCATCATCCGGCGCGGCGGAGAGATTATCCCTGTTGAGGTTAAAAGCGCCGATAACACAAAGGCGAAAAGTCTCGGAGTGTATATGAACAAATTTTCTCCGAAATACGCGATAAAGCTATCTGCAAAAAACTTCGGCTTTGAAGATAACAAAAAGACGGTTCCCCTTTATGCGGCGTTTTGCATTTAAAGCAAAAACGCTCTGCAAATGTATTTGAGATAAGAAAAACCTGCCCCACAAAGGTACTTGTGTACCGATTTGGGTCAGGTTTGTTTTCATTACAGATTTAATTACTTAATGCCCTTGATGCGGTCGAGCGTATCCCAGATACCGTGCATATACATGATACCGAGCGCACGATCGTAAAGACCGTAGCCGGGGCGGACGTTGCCCGGACCCTCATCCCAGAGGTGTCTGCCGTGGTCGGGACGGATATATCCTTCAAATCCGCAGTCATGGTATGCCTTAACGATTTCAAGGATACCCGTGTCGCCGTCGCAGTCGCGGTGCGATGCCTCGGAGAAGTCGCCGTTCGGGAAGTTCTTGACGTTTCTGATGTGAGCAAATGCGATTCTGTCGCAATGCTTGCGGACAATTGCCGGAACGTCGTTGTTCGGGTTTGCGCCGAGAGAACCGGAGCAGAGAGTAAGGCAGTTGTACGGATCGTCAACCATCTTGAGGAAGCGGTCAATGTTCTCCTCGTTGATGAGAAGGCGCGGAATACCGAAGATATCCCATGGCGGATCATCCATATGTATAGCCATTTTGACGTCGCACTCGTGGCAGGTAGGCATAATAGCCTCGAGGAAGTATTTAAGGTTTGCCCAGAGCTTCTCGTGGGTTACGCCCTCGTATGCCTTGAAGAGCTCGTCAAGCTTTGCCATTCTCTCAGGCTCCCAGCCGGGGAAGGACATATTGTACTTCTCGGTGAAGCCGAGGATGTAGTCTGCCATAGCCTTATAGTCGTCCTGAATCATGCCCTTTTCATAGAAAAGTGCTGTGGAGCCGTCGCCGACCTCGTGGAAGAGGTTGCTTCGTGTCCAGTCGAATATCGGCATGAAGTTGTAGCAGATAACCTTAACGCCGAACTTTGCAACGTTGCGGATGCACTGCTTGTAGTTTTCGATGTATTTGTCGCGTGTCGGGAGGCCGATTTTGATGTCATCGTGAACGTTGATAGACTCGATAACATCCATGTTGAAGCCGTACTGATCAAGCTGGCGCTTAACCTCGGCAATCTCCTCTTCCTCCCAGATTTCGCCCGGCATCTTGTGGTGAAGCGCCCAGACGATACCGTCAACGCCGGGGATCTGCTTGATATCGGAAAGGCTGATTTTATCGTTGCCTTCGCCGTACCAGCGGAAAGTCATTTTCATAATTATCGCTCCTTTTGTAGCTTTTCTTACATTGTATCACAAATTGGATATAATTGCAATGTAAGTTAAAAATAAAACATTGATTTGC
>JAFQVE010000378.1 GCA_017408185.1 Oscillospiraceae bacterium
GCGGTTAAGGTTGAGCTTTTAAACGGACGTACGGATTATGTTATCTACTCGACCAATAGCGAGGTAGATTATGTTGTTGACGAAAAGATAAACTTCCGCGGCTTTGGCGGCGTGCTCTCTCTCGAAACGCTCGACGGTGCTGAAACAGTGGTCGCAAGCTACTTGAACGACGGCGAGGTGCTTGAGCTTATATCCACACCGAAGGAAAAGGCACTGCCGGCAATTACAGGTAAGATTACAAGATTTACGGATACTCTCTCGATGAAAAACTTCATTGTTTTCGCTCCGGAGCAGGAGTTTGATGCAGATGTTCTTGCAGGGAAATACGTATACGTCGAAAATGATGGTGCGCAGAACGGCGGATATCCGATTGAAAGTGCGCGGAAGCTTGAAAACGGTGAGGTTGAGCTGTGCACAGGCGATGTTACGCTTATCCGCAGTTATATTGATGCAAACGATATAGAAGTCGGCTACATATATAACATTGCTCAGGGACAGCGCCTGCGGATTCCGCTCGGAACGTCATGGGACAGCTCACCGATCGTAACGCCTGTGGACGATGTTTCAACCTCGGCAAACGGTGCGATAACCATTCCGATAAGCGCGTACAGCCCGGTTGAAAAGGATATACAGCTTATAGGAACAACGCTTCCGCGAGGAATGAGCATAAATTATGAAAAAATGACGCTTACGTGGAAGCCGGATAAGTCGCAGGTTGGAGAAAATCACGTTGCGGTAACCGTAACCGACGGTACGATGGAAACGACAATTCACTTCAACGTTATGGTTTACGGTGCAACAACCGGAGATTCATCATCGAATAAAACGGAAACGCCGGAGACAGGAACGACCGGCACATCTTCCGGCGGCGGAGGCGGAAGCACCGCACCGACTGACAAGCCTGATGATGAGAGCCTTCTCCCTTCGAATAAGGAGCCGAGCGCACCCGACGCGTCGGGTGAAACGGATAACATCCGTTTCACAGACCTCGGAAGCTACGCCTGGGCGGAGGATTCGATCAACGCTCTTGCAAACACCGGAATAATAAAGGGCACGACTGAAACGACGTATTCCCCCGCAAATAACATCACTCGCGCAGACTTTGCGCTGCTTCTTGTCCGTGCGTTTGACTTAACAAGTGACAATACGGAAAACTTCGCGGATGTATCGGCAAGTGATTACTTTGCAGCCGAGCTTGCGATAGCGCGAAACACCGGTATTGTCAACGGTGTAGGTGATAATAAATACGCGCCTCGCAACCCCATCACCCGTCAGGATATGATGGTGATTGTCTACCGCGCACTGCAGAAGCAGGGGGTAGAGTTCGGTGTTTATGACGAACCGCAATATAAGGACTTCGATGCCGTTGCGAATTACGCACGCGATGCCGTGACCAATCTCATCGGTGCAGGGCTTGTCAACGGCAGGAACAATTTGATTGCGCCGACGGATTACACAACCCGCGCAGAGGTTGCGGTGCTTGTAAAGCGGATAATGGATTATACGAAGAAGTAAAAGGAGGAATTTCATAATGAAAAAGTTTACAGCACTTACACTTGCATCGGTTATGCTTTTAGCACTTTGTGCGTGCGGCACCGGCGGAAAAACAGACCTTTCTGCGGAAGAGCTTCGCGCCCCGCTTACAAAGGATGATGTTATAACGCTTATGGTTCCGTCATCTGCCGCAACGCCGGTGCTTGATGACTGGAAGCTCTGGGAGTACATGGAAGAAGGAAGCGGAGCTACGCTTGATGTAATATCTGTACCGGGTACGGATATGAATACAAAGTATTCTCTTCTCTTTGCGGCACGTGACGAGCTTCCGGATGTGATTGCATTCCAGACCGTTGCGGGAGCGGCAAAATATGCGGGAGAAGGTCTTGTTGCGCTGGATGACCTTAAGGATTTTATGCCCACGTACAATGCATGGCTCGAGTCGCTTACAGAGGAGCAATATGCAGTAAACGTAAAGCCGCGCGTCTGCGCCGACGGTAAGGTATACTATACCCCGGGAACAGGGCGCGAGGGCAAAACACGTATGCGCGCGTGGATGTACCGCGAGGATATTTTCAAAAAGCA
>JAFQVE010000379.1 GCA_017408185.1 Oscillospiraceae bacterium
TATGCAAGCACCGGAGCAGGGAATGCGGCAGAGTTTGCAATGCGCGGAATAATAAGCGGCATGGCGGCGGTCTTCTGTGCAAACATAATCAAACAGATTGGAGTTGACGGCAATTGACATCAAAAAGCTTCAAGGGCGGAAGAATTTATTCCGTACCTCTTGCGGATATCGAATACATAGGATACTTTTATGCCGATAAGGGAAACGAGGAGATCCGCAGTGCGAAAAAGCGCATAGCTAAAGAACGAGGACGTGACCCCGATTTTCTGATGAATGCAGAGCTGTTCGACTTTGAAACGCGAAAACCTGCAAGCGATGTGGTGAGCGGCGGCATCGTACAGCGCCTCGGAGAAGGGTACGGTCTTGCGTTTCCGAATAACACCACTGCCGTATTCTCGTATAAAAACAACGCGAACGCGGCCGATTATATCGGAGCATACCCCACACTTGTCAGAAACGGAAAAGCCGAGAGCATAACCCCTTCCGGAATAACGGGAAGACGTGGAAGAACGGCACTCGGCGTATCGGAAGACACCCTCACAATCGCCCTTCTCCCCGACAGCGGCGGCGCAACGCTTGCCGAGCTTCGCCGTGCATTTATAAGCTTTGGGGCAGAGAATGCGATAAACCTTGACGGCGGCGGAAGCACGCAGTTTTACGCACCGCTCGGCAACCATTTTTCGGGCAGACGTGTACGCGGCTTTATCGGAATCTGGTGCCGCGGCGGAGATGTGCGTTATGTAAGCGTAAGAACAAGCCTGAATATAAGAAGCGGGCCGGGTATACTCAACAAACGCATAGGCAAGCTTTACAACGGTGATGCCGTAACGGTGCTCGAGGAAAAGAACGGCTGGGCAAGGATTGCATCCGGCTGGGTTTCTGTCCGTTATCTGAAAAAGCGCAAATGAAGCAGAAAGGAGAACGGACGTGGAATACGTAACATGCGACACCTGCGAAATTCATCGCGGAAAGATAAATGAGCGTCTCAACAGCGGCGAAGTACGCTTTGAGCGGCTTGAAACAAAGCTCGATACACTCATATCAACAAACAAACTTATAGCCGGCTCGGTGATAGGCGGAGTTGTAACGATAATAGCAACACTGCTGTTGCGCGGCATATAGTTTGATTTCGGGAGGGATATGTGGTAAAATACAAAATATCCCTCCCGATAAAAAACAAGAATCAGGAGGTAAAAGAAAATGAATATACAAGGCGCCGGATTGGACTTGCTCCGAAATCCGGACAAGCTTTATGACTGGATGGGACTAAAGCGAAGCCCGGGTACGGCAACAACGAAGACTACCCAAGCGGCAAAAGCCCCGTTTGTTCAGAAACCGAAAAAGGAAAAGGACCCGTTTTTAGAGGGCTTTTACTCGGTAGCCGATAAGCCCGAAGATGAGAGCAGCTACACCTCACCGCTTGCAAAAAGCCGTGCGATACTCGACTCAATATCGCAGACAAAGAAAGAAGAAGAGGACGACTTCCTCAAAGGCTTCTACTCCGTAGCCGACAGACCCAAAGAGGAAACACCCATAAGCGCACAACCGCCGACGGTGCAAAAGAACATACAGCCCCCCTACAAGCCCGGCGATTGGCTGAGAAGCACCATGACGAAGCCTTCCCCGTATGTCATTCTGAGCGAAGTCGAAGAATCTCAAAAAGATAAGAAGCCTAACCCGTGGAACGGTAAAAATGCTGACCTCTCTCCGCAGAAGGTCAATTACGCTTCAAGCATAAACGCACGCACGGGAGAAAGTCGTGACGAATACGACTCCCGTATCCGACAGCAATATGCGGCAAGACGACAGGCGGAAGAGGATAATCAGCGTGAGCTTCTGCAGTCAACTTGGGATGATATGCAAGCCGGCTACAAACTCGGTGACTGGATGAGACGGACAACTACTCAGCCTAACAAACCGTTTTATCAATCGGAATATTCAAACACTGATATTGGGTTTGAGTATCCTCGGGAGAAGCACTATATTGAAAATGTGCCTGCTTCGGATATAATGTACGGGAGCAACAGCGAAAAAGCACTCAATTACATTTCAAATTTTCTCACCGTTGCTTCTCTTATCCCCGGCATTGACACCTTTGCAGACATTGCAGCAATTCCCGTAGACCTTATGAGAGATGATTACTTATCAGCAGGACTTGACCTTGTCGGTGTATTTCCTTTTGTGGGCGAAATCGCAGACTTTGCTAAATATGCCAAAATAGCCGATGACGTTTCCGATGCTGCAA
>JAFQVE010000380.1 GCA_017408185.1 Oscillospiraceae bacterium
TACCATTCTCAAACAATCGGTCTTTTTTATTAAAATTCTATTAAGTAAAGTTGTGAGCATCCCTGTTTTTCGCAATCCGATGCAAACAGGACTTTTTTATCCGTCCATCCCCATGTCGGATGACAGTGCGTGTTCTGATACAGCCATGATGTGTTATGCTCGCAAAGCACTTCAAACGAGGGCTTATCCTTTGAAATATCTATAAGCAGCAAATCGCTTACCGCATCCGCAACAAGCAGAGTGTTATCTGAATTTGCGTGGTAATGATTGCAGTAATACGGAAGCTCAAGCGAGCGGATAACCCTGCCACTCTTATCTGCAAAGCCGACCGTGGGTATTGCATCCTTTCCGTCCTCTTCAAAAACGGTTGCTTGAGTTTTATCAACGGTTATTGTTCCGTCGTGCCCGGGTCCTCGGTTATCAAAGAATACAAGGCCATCACGCGTCCAGAATTCATGCCCCACGCTGTCATCCTCTCCCTGACGGAACACGGGATAAACATCGCGCGTTATTGTGTTCACCATCCAGATCCTCTGTTGCACGCGATTCCACGGACCTTCGTGGCAATATGTAAGATACTCGCTCGTATCGGGCGCAAACTGAATATGTCCCGCCCAGTGGGTATCGCGCACAATCGTCTGCGCTTCTCCGCTCTCCATATCAATCATTATAATATGTCCGCGCTTTATCGCGTAAAACCGTTCGGTAAAGCCGTCATAATTTGCGTTTGAAATTTCCCGTTCAAACACCGGATTCTCGCTTACTGATATTGCGGTATATTTCCCGTCGTGACTTACGGACATTGCGGTAATCTCGAAGCCCTCCGGTGTTTTATACATTCTTGTAAAGTTCCCGCCCGCGCGGTCGAGACGGTACAAATCGCCATCCGCCACAAAGATAATCACCTTGCCGTCAAGCGTTTTTGCCGTTCCGCAGTAACGGATATATTTAAAATGCGGTGCAAAATCCGTAAGCTGTGTCCGCACACCTGTTTTCAAATCCATAGCGAAAAGGTTTACGGATGCGCCCTTTTCATTAAACGGTATATCAGAATGGTGATATATAATTTCGCTATCATCAGCAGAAAAAGAATTCTCGGTAAAATAAAAATGATAGTTCTCACCGCTTGATGTAAGCTTTTTTATTTTTCTTCCCGATTTTCTGTCCGTATATGTTTCCATCTCGGACGGAAACTGCTTTCCTATATTCGACATTTTTCCACACCCCGAAAATTATTTCAAAAAGTCTTCCCTGTACGGATTGAAGGTATCAAGAAGGATACCTTTTTTTAGACATACACAACCGTGTTCTACATTCGGAATTTTATAGAGCGTATCGCCCTTCTTTACTATTTTCTTTTCATTGCCGACGGTAAACTCAAACTCACCCTCAAGAACATATGTAAGCTGGGAATGGGGATGCGAATGCATCTTTCCCACACTTCCCTCTTCAAAATGAACCTCAACCTGCATAAGGCTGTCACCGTATGCAAGAATTTTTCTTTTTACTCCGCCGCCCTGATCCTCAAATGTACAATTCCCGGAAAAGGTGAACGGGGCGTTTGCCCTGTCTGCCATAGCTGCACGCTCCTTTACATATTCTTACAAAAATATTATATCATCTTAAAATACATCTTTCTGCAACAATCGGTCTTTTTTAAAACACAGACCGATTGTTTGAGATTTCAGCGTTGTGGCATGATATACTGTATTATGGATTTAAATAACTTTTACAAAGGATGGCTGATATCCATGAAAAACCTTTCAACAAAAGAATACCGCAAACGGATAGAAAATATAAACAGCGCTGAGCTCGATAACAAAAAATATTTCCGCCGTCACCGCATCCGCGACTATATGCCCGGTCAGGCTACATACAATCTCGGCGATTATCCTGCGCGCTTTTCCATCGCCCCCACGGAATACGACTATAATATGCTTAAAGATCTCGCCGAAAACGGCGTTGAGCTTATCCAGATTCACGAGGAATGGAACGACAGCATCCGTCACCTCGGCGCAGACAAATTCACCTCCCACGATCCGGCGGGACTTCGTAAGTTCGTTGACCTCTGCCACAGCTTTGGGATAAAAATTATCCCCTATGTTTCAACCGGGTATTTTTCTGTCCATGACCCGGATTTTTCAGAAGCCTTCACACGAGGAAGATACGACCTTGCGGGAGATCACTTTCATTACAGAAAATGTTATGCCGGCAGCGCCGAATGGCGCAGCTATGTTCTTCCCCGCACCTTTGATATTCTTGAGGAATACGGCTTCGACGGCATCTATAACGACTGGGGCTATGACGGTATGGATATCGCACAGCAGGCAGCACTGAAAAAAGGTCTTGATATCGACAAGATCACTGTTCTTGATATGCCGTACGATCCTGAAATTGAGGATATGCTGAGCACTGTTTATTCTGAAGTCAAACGCCGCGGCGGAGTGTATAAGCTCCACGCCGACAGAAACAACACCGCCCCCTGCAAGGATAAAGTGTATGATTATCTGTGGATAGGTGAAGGCACCTCAGACAGCGGAAACTTCGGCGTAGGCAAATCATATGAGCAATACATAGTTCCGTGTCAGCACGCAGAATTTTCAGATGAATCAAACCCTGATTATTACTACGCCAAGGTTATCCCCTTTATGCAGTTTCCCCTGCTTAAGCGCGGCCGTCCCCTTATGGGAAGCGGGCTATGTGAGGATATAAACTACGTTGTTGACAGCGTTGACCATCAACACAAGCTCCGCATAAGAGATTATATGAAAGCTCATCCGGACGGCCCGTATATCTACAGCCTCTGGTCGGCTATTCCCGATGACGTTGAGGAATATTCACGCTGGTGCCGCTATCTTGTTCTGTACAAGCCAATGGTTACGCAAAACAGCGTTGCATACATCGAGCTTCGGGAGTGTGGCGATATTTTCTCGCCTCTTCCCGAAAACGTTTATGCCTCAATGTTTGTAAACGAAGAAAAATATCTTGTAATATCCAACTTATCCGGCAAGGACTACACTTTAGACCTTCGTGATATATGGCGTGACCGTGTATCCGGAAGAGAGGGGAAATCCTTTGCGATAGGTCAAAAGCAAATTTTGTTCCTTATAAAAAAATAGTTTCTCAAACTGTAGAAAAACAGAGATAGGGCAAATTCAGTCTCCATATCTCTGTTTTCTTTTTATCTTGTCTTTTTCTTTAAAAAAGCATATTCCCGGGGTGTCATTCCCGTTTCTTTCTTAAACACTCTGCCAAAATACGTCTGGCTTGCAAAGCCGCATTCTTCCCCTATCCGCGCGATATTGAACTTGCCTTCTTTGAGAAGCTTTTTCGCCATACGAATACGCAACATATTTATATAGTCAATCAAGGTTTTTCCCACAGCCTGCTTGAAAATGTAGTTAAACGGAGTTTTCGACATAAGAGCAATGTTGTAAATCTCATCGCAAGACAGCTTTTCCGTATAGTTATCATTAACATAATCAATCACTCTTTTCAAGGCAATGCGATAATCGGAAAAACACTTTTTTTCAAACTCCGGCATACCAGAGGTATATACATCGGCAACATGCGCAAGAATCTGAACTATCTTCGCTCTTATGTAGACGGGGGCAAGCTCGGAGTCTGAGTTGTATTCATCCAGAAGCTCCACAAACATCTTCTCTATCTTCTTTGCTTCATCACCCTCAAAATGCAGAAACGGTTCTGCGCTTTTGCTGTTGTATACAAGCGGACGCAGGCAGGTCATATTAAACACATTATTCTTTTCAAACCCGCCGGGGAACAAATCAAGAAAGTTATCAGCCATATCAACGAAAATCCATTCCACATCCGTCGAGTTTCTCGTATCAATACGGTGATTGACGTACGGTGGTATGAGAAACAAATCACCCTTGCGCTGTACGAATTCGCGACCGTCTACAAGGTGCACAAAGCTTCCGCTTACGATATACCACAGCTGATAATAGTCGTGATAGTGGTGATATGCAAGCTTGCGGTGCGTGCCTCTGTACACCTCAAAATTCATTTCATTATTGGCAAATTCGCGGTATATATTTTCAAACTGCACTTCTTTTTGCATAACCGTTTCTCCCAAAAACAACTACTTAAAGTCTGTATGTACTTCCCTTATTGTATTTATTATAACATATCGGTCTGATAAGTGTCAAACAATTAGGCTTTTTATTCATCTGCAAGTCAAACAATTGAGCTTTTTCTTGTATACAACGGCAATTTGTGGTATACTGTTTTTATCATCGGTGAAAGGAAGTTTTTTATTATGCGTGATTATGCAAAAGAGCTTAATGAAAGAGTGGCTTATATAAAAAATATTATAGAGGAAAGCCATGCTTCCGGTATTGTTTTCGGAAACTCCGGCGGAAAGGACTGTGCGCTTGTCGGAATTCTCTGCAAAAAGGCTTGTGACAACACGGTCTGCATCCAGATGCCCTGCCACTCAAAGCAGAATTTCGGCTCGGATATGGATGATGCACTTGCCGTTGCAAAGAAATTCGGCATTGAGCACCGTACATTTGATTTAACCCCCGTCCGCGCGGCTATGCTTGAAATGATGGGCGATGAGGTTGAGCTTAACAGCAACGCTCTTGTCAATCTCCCACCGCGGCTCCGTATGACGACGCTTTACACCGTTGCAGCGGCAGAAAACCGTCTTGTTGCCGGAACCGGCAACCGCAGCGAGCGTTATATGGGATATTTCACAAAGCACGGAGACGGCGCGTGCGACTTTAACCCCATCTCCGACCTCACCGTCGGGGAGGTTTATGAGTTTCTGCGCTTTTTAGATGCACCGGAGTCCGTTATCACGAAGGCTCCGTCGGCAGGTCTCTATGAGGGACAGACCGACGAAAAGGATATGGGCGTAACGTATGCCGAAATTGATGAGTACATTTTAAACGGCACCGGAAAGCCGGAAAGCATCGAAATTATCAACCGTTACCATTCAAGAAGCGCTCACAAGCGCCGCGCAACGAATATGTTCCGCGAAATCAATGAATAATATGAAAAAGATACTTACGCTTTTTGCTGCACTCTGCTTCTGTGTTTCGTTTGTTTTTATCTTTTGTCTTGTCGGGTACAGCTTTACCGGATTTCTGATTTTCATTCTCGGTGCATTCCTTACCTACCTTGCGCTCAGCATCGGCATAAAGCGGCGCTCTCTTATTATTCTGCGCCGGGTTATTGTCGCTCTTGCCGCGCTGGGAATCGGTTTTACCGCGGTGATGACAGGTATCGTTGTACGGGAGGCAAGCGGTGATGCACCGTCAGCGTGTGATTATATAATCGTTCTCGGTGCGGGACTTGACAAAGAAACGCCGTCGCTCACTCTCGTTGACAGGCTTAACCGCACAATTGGATACATGAATGAATATCCCGCGAGCATCGCAATAGTAAGCGGTTCTCAGGGCAGCGGAGAAACGATTACCGAGGCGCTTGCCATGGAGCGTTATCTTATTTCCCGCGGAATTCCGAAAGACCGCATTATAAAAGAAGAAAAAGCGACCGACACAAACGAAAACCTGATTTACTCACGCGGGATAATCGACTCACGGGGCGGCGGAAGCACGGCGATAGTATCAAGTGATTATCATATTTTCCGCACACGACTTCTTGCAAA
>JAFQVE010000381.1 GCA_017408185.1 Oscillospiraceae bacterium
CCGCCTTCTGCAATTCTGAAATCCGAGCAGGAAAGCTCAACCTCGCTGACATCGGAAAGAATAGCATGTGCTGAAAGCTGCATCTGCTGACCACGCGCAAGTGAAATCAGTTCATTTTTCGCATATGACTTCATAACAACAAGGTTATTTCCTGCGCTCATAACTATATCACCGACATAAGCGGTGTCGTTATAGTTTCCGGCAGCATCCCCCTCCGGCAGAGGATCCGGTGCAACATCCGTATCAAGTGGACGGAAGCCGATATAATACTTTCCGTCAGTTTCAAAGTAATGGCTTCCGACATATGTGGGAGTCTCTACCTTAACTATCTTGCCATTCTCGAGGCTTGTATCTCCGCAATCGATTGTGCCAACGAAATTTGTGTCGGTAAAATCAGAAGCATCCGGCTTTTCACCGTTGCTCTTAAGGACATAAACGCTTACCTCGCCGCCGAGAAGAGCTTTGCCGTTGTACATGGAAATGTCATACTCGCCCGCTTTAGGCACGTTTATCTCAAGGAATATCCATTGTTTCTGATATATCCCGAACATTCCGTTGCCCCATCTCAAATGCCATGTTTTCGTCTCGGCATCGTTTCTGGAATCGTTCGCATACTCAAAAAAGTCATCGGTGTTTTCATATGTAATGCTGTCCTCAAACTTCTTGTTGTGTATGTCCGTGGATATTTCATTATAGAGCTTTGCAAGGTCATACTTGATCGTAATTCCGTCGTTTCCGGTAACCTTTACCTGCAGCGTGAAGCTACCGACAAGGATGCCGCCATAGCTTGCATCAAATGAAACGGTGGTCTCACCGGCGTTTACACCGCTTACCTTTCCGTCATCCGTTACCGTTGCAACATTCTCGTCTTCAACCAGGCAGTTTGAGATTTCCGCATTCTCCCAGGTGTTATCCGAAAGAAGAACAGGGACGGATATGTCGCGTGTTTTCTTCTCAACAACTGTAAGCGTATCCCCGGGATGCTCATATTTTCCCATATATGCTTTTCCCGGACCGCCGTCGAGGATTATATCTCCGACGATACCAAATTCGTTACAGGTCTCAATATCCTGAGTTTTAAAAACGATATAATATTTTCCGGCTTCAAAATCGTAACTCTCGCTGATAACAGTCGGAGTCTTAACAATTGTACTCGCGACGGTATCTGAAGAACAGTCTACCTGACCTATTGGGCTTGCAGCACTTATAACGCTACTGTCGATAGTCTGACCTTCGTTCTTGAACACGTATACGTCCATAACGCCGCCGAGTTGATCAAGCGCATTATTCTTTTCCGTTCGATACAGTCCGTTATTCATCGAAACGGAATAAGCTCCCGCTGCCGGAACATTTATCTCAAGACAAATCCAAGTTTTTTGATATACCTTGTAAACATATTTTCCGCCGAAGTTAGCTCTTATAATTCGCCATGTTTTCGTCTCTTCATCTCCGCGACTGTCCGTTACGTATTCCAAAAATCCGTTAGTTGTATCGAAAGAGACATAGTCCGAAACCGGTCCTGTTGCGTCCTTCGCAAGCAGACCAAATGCCGCATTCAGGTCATACTGCACCGTTACGCCGGACTTATCTGTAGCTAATACTCCCGTCGGAACAAGCGACAGTACTAAGCACAGGGCAAGCACCAGCGATATAATTCGTCTTTTCATACCGTTACCTCCTCTTTTATTCTACTTTCCTTCATAATCCTTTTTCGCCCACGCGGTAAGGTGAACGCCGTCTAAAAGCCTGTATTTATAGCGCTCGTTTGTCGGGCACCACGGTGCCATTAAGAAGCCTTTAAGGTTCTTATCCGATATCACTCGCTCACACCACGGAACAAGCTGCTCCATATTCACGTGAGTCTGCCAGTTTGAACCGCAAGGAATCTGATCATACCCTGCTTTTTCAAGCTCCTCAAAGTTGTCGAGATGAATCTTTTCCCAATCCTCAAGCGGCGGATCGGGAATCTCCTGTATTGCCGAGGCTGTTCTTGCATAGAACCAACTGCTTATCATAACGTCCTTCGGGAGTTCTTTGAGAATCTCTTCCATACTCTTACGATAGATTGACCATATCCACGGTCTTGCGCCGTTTTCTCTTACGCAATCGCAAAGGAATTTAAGGTCGTTCCACCACAGCTTGCCGCCGCGCATAACTGCATATTCATAGGTTTTCTGATGCCCTGCCGTTTCCTCATCCCATCCGAGATGGAAATACTCCGGCTTATCAAATATCTCACATACCTCGTTTATAAGGTCACGGCACACCTCATAATACTTCGGTGTGGAAACCATTCTTGAATATATGCCAAGCCATATATCGTGTGCTGTTGAGAAATTGAGCTTCGGAACGGGAACAATTCCTTTCGTTCTGATATATGTAAGTTCTTCGCGAAGCTCCGAAACGGTTAGCGCACCTTCAATTGCGATTTCAGGATGGCTTTCATATTTCACGGCATCTCCAAGATCAATTACCAACATATTGAGCCCGCATTCTGCCATATAGTCAACGGTAGCACGCCACGTCGGCTTATGCCACGAGAGCTTCGACTCATACGGGCAATACTGATTTGGATCTTCTTTGTCATTCCACATATTCATAGAAAGATGCAAAAGCATCCCCCAATACTTTTTATTGCTTCCCATATAGATTTTTCCTTTCACTCTGATTCATAGAAGTTTTCCGAGAGAATTACAGGGGAAAATGAACGCCGTCCATCCTCCCCTGTTATACTACTTATTATAAATTACTTTTGTTCCGTCTTCAAGGATTGCGTAACCGGAAACATTTTCCGCATTGTTTAGTTTGAATATGCAACACCGATGCAGCCGTCGGCCGTTTTGTAAATTACATAACCGCGTGCAACTGTTTCCATTTCTGCATCTGCACCGTTCGGGATTGCAGTGAACTGACCGTGAGCCTCTTCATTTTTCGCAACAGCCTTTGAGTAGTAGCTATTTACCTTCAGCGTATCTTTATTGCTGCCATAGATAATACCTGCTTCAAGCTTTGTATAACCTGACGGTACGTCATACTCAAGCATATACTGTCCGTTGTAGCTTTCAAGCACTGCAATCGGTGTTGCGATAAACTCACCCTCATACACAGGTGTGATTGCATCAGCTATGCCATTGGCGAAGAAGGTATATTCCTGTGCGTAGCTGACTATTTTATCACCGCGCTTCCAGCACTTGACAGGACTTCCATTTGTCTCGCCTACTATCGGCTCTGCGTATTTTACATTTTCACCGTTGTAGGTAACTTCGTTTCCGTCCTCGCTGTATTTTGCAACAACGTTTGTATCTTCTGTAAAGGTGTCCGTATCCTCCGCCGCTTTTTCAACGCCGTTCTTTATGTATGCCCAATTTGAGAATTCAAAACCAAGAATTGAGGGCTGGGATGGCTTTTCTATTGCACTCCAAAGGGTGTCTTTCGTCACTGTTTCCATTGAGAGCCAGTCGCGGTTTCCGTTGTAGAAGTTGATTGCAATACTTCCGTCTGCCGGCTTTTCACCAAAGACTGCGCGGCAGCTCATATTGCTTGTAACCGCAAATGTAATCTCTTCCCCAAACTTGTTTCCGAGAGGAGTTTCCCAGTACTTAAACTCATATCCGTCAGCAGCTTCTGCAGTGAGTGTCACCGGTGTGCCGAGCTTAATAGAAGCAACCTCGCCGACATCGGCACCTGTCGAAGAAGTAACACTTCCCATATTCACATCGTTGATGAAATATCCGAAGGTTGCCTCCGTTATGTCATTAACCGTGATATCCTTTGTTATTGTTCTTCCATATATTTCTGATGTTGCGCTGATTGTTGCCTTGCCTGCGCCGTTGATAGTAATGTTCTCTCCGTTAACGCTTGCAACTGCAGGATTTGAGCTTGAGTATACAAAATCTTCTACATCAAGTGCACTACCTGTCTTTGAGCTGTAGCCGTTTGCCGTTACGGTTGTAGCTACGCCCGTTGTAAGCTCGTCGGCGCCGAGCGTGATATTGCCCATAAGTGCCTCTCCGTCGCCGCCGTCGAGGAGGATATCGCCGACGATGCCGAATTCGTTGCAGGTCTCAATATCCTGAGTTCGAAGAACAATATAGTATTTTCCGGCATCAAAGCTGTGATCTCTTTTTATAACGCTTGGTGTTTCAACAATTGTGCTTCTAACAGTATCTGAAGAACAATCCACAGTTCCGATAAGATTTGCGGCAACTATACCACTCGCCGGAGTCTGACCTTCGTTCTTAAACACATATACATCCATAACTCCGCCCAACTTCTCAAGTGCATTGTTTTTTTCCGTTCGATACAATCCGTTATACATTGAAACGGAATAATCTCCCGCTACCGGGACATTTACCTCAAGGCAAATCCATAGGTTTTGATATACCATGTAAACATATTTGCCTCCGAAGTTGGCTCTTATAATGCGCCAGTCATTTGCATCGTCGTCTCCTCTTGAATCAGTTACATACCCCAAAAATCCATTAGTAGTATCAAAAGTAATATATTCTGAACGCGGTACCACCCCATTACTCGTGAGCAGACCAAATGCCGCATTCAAATCATACTTTACGGTAACCCCCGATGCGTTTGGATTAATCACTTTAATTTCCGTTGTGCCTTCCGAGATCATAGTATCCTTTGTTGCGGTTGCCTTGATTTTGGCAGTGCCGGA
>JAFQVE010000382.1 GCA_017408185.1 Oscillospiraceae bacterium
CTCGAAATACTCCTTGCTCGTTCCGTAGCTGAACGGCGGTCTGTATGCAAAGCTATCCTCAGGACGGGCCGCCCGTTCCAAATATCCGCTGCAAATGCCGTAATGGTCACTGCCGCCTGAGATATACAGATTTTTATCAAGCGCATACTTGTACACATAATCCTTTTCCTCTTCAGTAAGAAGCGCATGGCTCACCTCAACTCCGTCTATTCCCATTTCCACAAGAGCGTCAAGGCAGAAAAGCTGCATATGCGGATGTGCGATAATTGCAAGCCCGCCCGCATCGTGAATAAGCTTTATTATCTCAGCCTCGCTTTTATACTGCAGCGGTGCTTCCGCATCATTTTTATACTGTCCGTAAACGTTTTCTTTTAAAAACTTTAAATCAGCTGCATTTATTATCCTCTTATCCGCCATCGCAAATCTCAGCTGTGAGCCACCTATCCACGGCATATTTGCTTTATTGCAATATTCAACAACCTCTTCCCACTCTATTCCTGAAATTGAGCCGCGCTTTACCGCATTTTCAAAAAGCTGACGCGTCATTTCCGTCGTGCGGTAGCAAAGATCTGAAATGTATTTTTTCATAGCGGGATATTCGGGATCAAAATCCATACCCACAATATGAAACTGTGAAATAACGTGCGCTTTTGGAACATCTGTCGGCTGATTTTTGAGAAGCGTTGACGGTGTGTTAAATTCCACACCGAGAAGCGTTTCAAGGCCGAGCTTTTCACACTCGAGACGAAATTCCGTATATCCCGAAACCGTGTCATGGTCGGTAAGCATAATTGCGCCGTAGCCCTCGTGCTTTGCGGCAAGAGCCAGCTGTGCGGGAGTGTATCCGCCATCGGAATGAGTTGAATGTGTATGTAAATTTGCATAAAGTTTCATATTCGTGTTTCCTCTCTTTTTATTATAGCGGAGAGGAAGCACTCTCCGCTATAGGTAAGTTATGGATGTTAGTTTGAATATACGACCTTAATTTTGTCGCTGTCGTTTTTATCCTTATACATTAGATATCCGCGAGCGCTGCTCTGTAAGCTTGCCGTTGCGTTTTCAACGGGAGCTGCCGTAAACTGACCATGCGGCTTAAGATTCTTTACAGTTGCCTTTGAATATGCGCTCTTTACATCTACGTCCGCATTGCTTCCGAAAAGAATGCCGGCTTCTACTATTTCACACTCGCCCTTATCATACTCGATCATGTAATTTGTTCCGTTATTTTCAAGCACAACAAGCGGAAGTTTATCGGTGATTGCTTCACCGGCGTATTTTTCAATCTCACCGACTTCGTTAAGCCATTTAAAAAACTCATACGTCTCGCTGTAGGAAACAAGCTTTCCACCGCGCGTCCAGCCGGTAGTTGATGTTCCTTCCGGCTTATTTGAGCTATCATAACCGTTCACTGCAGTATACTGTGCCATTGCTTTTGAAACGCCATCTGAAATTTCAGTAGTTGCGTAATTTTCGCTTGTAAGCTTGGTTACGTTGTCCTCAAGCAGCCAGTGTGCAAACTCATATCCGGTAAGCGTTGCCGTTGGAAGCGCTGTTACCTTTCCGTCCGCAATTGCCTTACTGTCAACATAATCTCCGTTCCAATTGAAGAAATCGAGATACTCTGTTTCTTCCTCAACCTCAGTATAAATTGCGGTAAGTGCGATATTTGCATACGGGTTTACGGTTACGGTATTCTCAGAGCTGTAGTATCTGCCCGTTGCAGCACTGCCGAGAACCCAGTAACGGAATTTGTAACCGGTAACATTATCCTCTGCTGTTGCGGTAAGCGTTTCACCCGGAGTAAGAGTTCCGGTTGCAATGTTGTCTGTTGCTTCGCTGAGCTTAGTGCCGTTTGCGGTTACAGCAGAAGCACATACCGCATCACTTGCAAATACGCCGTAGTTTATCTCCGTCGGTGCTGCTTCAGGTGCAGTTTCCTCCGGTTCTGCAGCGGAAGGTGCCGTTACCGTTACTTCTATTGACTTTGAAGAAGAAAGTCCGTTCTTAGTTGCAGTTGCAATGATCGTGGCTGTTCCGTCTGCAAGTCCGGTTACGACACCGGTGGTTGCATCGACCTCCGCAAGAGTTGCATCATCAGTTGCTACTGTATATGTTATGGTTGCATCCTCTGCTGAATTTACCGCATCACTCATAAGCTTGGTTTCTGCTTTAACAGTTGTAACTCCTTCGTTTTCAGTTGCAGTAAGACTCGAAATTATTGGGACATAATTTGCTGCAGTTTCGCCATCACCGTCGAGGGTGATGCCCTTTACAAACATAGTCCGGCTGCTTCCGGTCACTCCTGTGACAGCATAAGCGAAAACATATTTCCCTGCTTCAAAATATTTTTCCCCGAGAGGTTCATCTTGCTCTCCCCATTTGGTTAGTGTGCTATCACAAAAGCTGAATTCATCTCCAAAACTCTTGTTATCCGGATTTTTCATCCATGAAGCAAGGTCTTCGTTAGCCGTGCTTGCCGGAATGATATAAAGCTTTGCTGTAGCACCGTAGCTTTTGTATGTTCTATTATTAAGGGTTACATCATATAACCCACTCACCGGAATGTCTATTTCAAAAGCAAGAAAGAAATCATCTTCATCCATATCGGATGCTGAATTATTTATATCATTCCTGACGTTGTATTGAAGATGAACAGACTTCATAGTTATATCTCGACTGTAGTTCTTTCTCCACATCCAAAACCCGTATGTGTCGTCGTACTCTATTGCTTTGCTGATCGTCCCCGAATCGGCACTCCCTTCAAAAGCTTTAAAATTATAGACGACCGTTATTCCTGCCGGTTCGTTTGTTGCTTCTCCCGTTGCAAAAGCAACCGGTACAAGGGTTACGAGCATTGCCAGTGCGAGAATCATTGCCAATAATCTTTTCATTTTGTTTTTTCCTCCTCATTTTTTATATAAAAGTGTTTCCTATTAAGTCGGCTTGGTGTTGGAGTTCCAACACCAAAGGGGATATCCCCTTTGCGTGGTACAAATTAAATATTTACATTGACATAATATTTTCCGTCCTTTCCTTTTGTATCAAGCTTTATCGCATTATCCTCAAAACATATGCTGCAGCTCTTGTTTTCCCTGCAATTTACGCTGATATCAAACGGAAGCGTATTAAGCCACAAAAGAGGGAGCGCATCATCATACCCATATGTACTTCCGTTATTTCTTATGTTGGTAACAGAAACAACACCATTTGAAGCCGCAACATCCGCTTTCATCCGATCGGAGTTCAGAATGTTTTCAAAGCTTGCCTTGCCTTCATTTACGTTTATGACAAACTGAACATCACTTCTTGTATACGGCAGACAAGCACGTTCTATCTGAAACCCCTGAACTCCGCGCTCGGCAAGCCATGCGTAATCGGAATAGGAGCTAAGAATTGCGGCATGGATTTCCACGTTATTTTCCCTTGCATATTCAATTGCTTCAAGAGACGAGTTCCAATACTCTTCCATATCCGGCGAGGGGCAGTAAAACAAATTCACAATTCCGTGCCCGAAAGGAATAACTCCGTCAACCAGCTCCTTCGTCAGCAGCGTTCCCCGGTCGCCTATAACGTGTGACAGAGGAATTTCATTGTTGTATTTGCTTGCCTCGCAAAGCGTTGCGTGCGTAAACGAGTTTATCACACAATGGTTTTCCATATTATATTTTCTGAGGATCCTGAACACCTCTGCAACAACCTCCGGTATCTTGTTGTTGCGGAGCGTTATGTATGCAATCTTTCCGTTTTCCCGGCAAATGCGGATGAAGGTTTCAAAATTACATACCTTTGCATAATGCCCCATTTCCTCAGCCTCTGCACTGTACTCAAGGCTTCTTACGTAGTCATATGTCATTTCAAGAAACGGGGTGAAATTCTGCCTGTCAAACTTTCCGATTCGTCCGTTTTCATCAAGCGTTATTCCCGCATCGTGGCACATAACAAGCTTGTTGTCCTCAGTGATTCTGACATCACCTTTTATTGAGTTAAAACCAAGATGTGCGGCAAGCTGATAATGCTCTGCCGTATTAATCGGGTCAATCCCCAATTTTGAATACGCCGTCTTCATAAGCTCACTGTTAAAATCAAATTTCATTTTCCGCGTTCTCCTTGTTATATTAAAAATCTTTAGCCGTTTGTAAAAGTCTGAAAAGCCAGATTCCAAGCGGCTTTTTGA
>JAFQVE010000383.1 GCA_017408185.1 Oscillospiraceae bacterium
GAGCGTAGCGAGACTGAGGGAGCCCGACGCAACGTTGCTGCTTTCCGTTGTGTCCGTCATTCTCCTTCCGTCACGGACTTCGTCCGCGCCACCTTCCTCTCGGAGGAAGGCTTGGAGCGCACGGTAGACTATCACCATCATATCCTGGCGGGTGATGGGGTTGCGAGGTGCGAATTTGTTATCCCCTATTCCACCGACAATGCCGTTATTCCGCGCAATTGCAAGCTCGGATGCATAATAATCATTCACCATAACATCCGCAAAGTTTTCCGTATTATCCGAGCTTAACTTAAATGCACGCACCAGAAGCAGCGCGAAGTCTGCACGGGTGATGTTTGCCGCCGGAGAGAACGTACTTGCAGACGTGCCCTTAATTATTCCATCTGCTGCAAGTACATTTATCGCGTCCGCCGCCCATGCGTGGTTTGTGAGGTCTGTGAAACGGATGTTATCCGTTTCACCCGACGCGTCGGGTGCGGTGTTTTCACCGTCGGTTTTCTCCTCATCCGAGGCTCCCTCCCCGAGGGAGCTGTCGGCATCGCCGACTGAGGGAGTATCGGTCGGTGCGGCACCGCCTCCGCCGCCACCACCGCCGGCAGCTCCGGAGCTTTCTCCGCTTCCGGTTGACGGACTTTCGGGTGTTTCGTTTTTGCTTCCGGTAGTAGAACCGTATACCGTTACCTCGAATGTCACCGAGCTTTCGCGGCCGGACTCATCACGCGCCGTTATCATAAATCCGGAGTCTCCGACCTGTGAAGCATCCGGCTTCCAGGTCACAACGCCCGTTTCCGAATTCAGGCTTGCACCACGCGGAAGAACTGTTCCGATGTAGGTTACGCTCTCACCATTCAGGCTTTTTGCATTTACATCCACGCTTATAGAGCTTCCTGCACTCGTTGTGAGGTTTTCATTTACAGCGTCAAACTCCGGTGCAAAATCCTCTACGGTCGAAAGCGGAATTGTGAAGCTCTGCTCTGCCGCTATGTTATATTCAAAGCCTGCGTCAAAATCAGCTTTGTCCTTGTATCCTCGGATCAAGCTTGTGTTGCCGAGATACAGGTCTGTGTGAAGTGAATTTTCGGCATTCACCGAGGCAGAAAGAATTCTGTAAGAACCATTTTGTACACCGTCATTTGCAACATAGATGTATCGGTTTTTTAGGTTTTCCAAATCAACATCGCCGTCAATTTGAACGGTTATCGTATTTTTATCAGTAAGCTCTTCCGTAAAGCTTACAACCTTACCGACATACTCTGCTTTCCCTGTAATATTACCGATTATGTCGCCGTCATTTACATAGCTGTAAATATTTTCACCTTTCTCATTTACGCTGTAAACCCCGACAAAACCGCGGAAATTAAAGCTTACCGGAATATTTTCTCCTACAGTATCGGAAACTGAGTATGTAACATTATCTGCCGTCGAATAAATTATATAATCCGTTCTTCCGTTGCGAAGCGTTATCTTTACGCCCTTTGCGCTGTTATCCGTAACCAGTGAGCCGTCTGCAGTCAGCACAATGCTTTCCGCAGTCTCTATATATTCCTCTCCCTTATACGGCTGAAGCACAGAGGTATAAAGCGTATCAAGATTATTGCCTTCACGGTGGATGAACATATAGTCAAGCCCTGTAACATTCTTGTTTGCCGCTGTTCTCGGAGCATAACCGGTGGTTATTGCAACCTCGCTCGGCGTCCATTCATTAAGCGTGGTGATTTTAAGATTGAGTCCCTTGGAATCCGCCACCTGCTTGTTAAAGTCGGTCTGCTTAAAGTTTACGCTAAAGTTGCCGTCTGTAACATTATCTGCGAGGTTGACGTTTGTAAGCCATGTATATCCACGCGGATAACGGCATACATAGCTACTGTTTTTATTGTTACCGTTGGGATCCGGACCGTAAAGAACGGGTTGCGTAACTCCTTTTGCATCAACATAAGTCGCACCTACTCCCGCATAAGTGTACTTGCGATATATGCCATTACTGTCATACATTCCGTCCTTTCCATCTTCATCAAGCTGCGGTATGAAATTCAGGTCTTCTGAAGAAAATCCGTTATGAGACTGAGTATGGAAGCTGTAGGTGTGCTTATCTCCGCCCTTTATGCGAAAGAAGTCTATCGTGTAGCTGACCTCATCCGATGCTGCAACCGAGACCGCCGTTCTCCGGTAAATATCAGTTACATTATATACATTTGAAGCCTCGACATCAATTAAACCAACTTTTCCTGTGCTGTCATAGTGCAGAGGCGTTCCGTTATATGCACCATTCTGGTATTCGCTGTCAACGACAACTGCATTGTGAGCAAGTGTATTTTTTATCCATTGCCAGCGGTTTTCATCATAGTTGGTTGCTTCGGGATAACCAAGATCCGGCATAAAGTTAAAGCCGTAAGCATCAATACCGAGCGAGAGCATATCGCGGTGCGCGTGCGAGCTGTCTGTTCTTCCGTAATACATCCATGTATCGCCCCTGAAATCAGCTCCCGTTGCTGCTGTTGACTTTATCTCCTCGCCGCGTCGAAGCACAGCAAGCCCAAAGCCCGTCATATTCTCGCTTTCAAATTCAAGCTCACCGTGTTCTTCGATAATCTCTTCTATTTCTTTTTCAAGTCCTGAATTATCAGAGAAAATATCAATATAAATATCATCAAGATTGCCTTTTTTAGTGTAATAGATATTTTTCGCAAGCTGAATTCTGTTTTCATCATTCTCATCAAGCAAATCAAACGCCTGAAGAGCTTCTGGTGAGGTGTCACTGAGGCTCTTACCGGCAGTCGAGCCGCCGTCGCCAAGCTGTAACGTATAACCGTCTCCAACAGTCTCTCTTATGACGGAATTAAACATTTTTATGTATTTTGGATTTTCAATAAGATTGATATCCGAAGCCTTACCATAGCGGGCAAGCACCGCTGCTATCGCAATTGTCTCCGTACACCAGATGCTGTTATATCCGCTGGCAACCTCATTCCCAAAGCCATCACGGTCAACATCGCTCACATACTTCGAAAGCAGTTCTCCACCGCTGCTTGAAATATATGTAGAATAACTGACTGCCGGATAAATCGGGTCGGTAACCTTCGCGGTTTCGGTTGCGTTCGAGCTACACAACCAGTCAAGCATTTCACCAGTTTCCGGATATGTATCAAGAGCAACCGAAGCAATGGTCGCTGTGTATTGATGCTTTCCGAAATTCCCGTTTATCTTACGCGTATATATCGCATCAATTACCTCACGGATAAGTCCGTTTTCGATATTCTCGCGAATGAGCTCGCCGGAGGTTTTCGGATTTTTTATTCCATATTTTTCGGCCTTTTCGGAAAGGTAGCTTATAACCTGTGGGTCGTCCATCATAGGATAAAATGCATCGTACGCTTTTATCATCTGATCCGCAATATCCCCTTCCCAAATACTTCCCAGAATTTTTCCGGCATTGCTTGATCCGTGGGAATTGTGATATGTAAGGCTCGTTTTTGTCAGATCATATTCGGGGTAAACGTCAGCAAAGCGATCGAGAATAATTATTCCCGCCCGTGCATATTTTACATCGCCTGTATAGAGATATGCATCACGCAAATTCGCAATTACCCTACGGTAGCTTTCTTCAATAGAAACACTATCTGTAAATCCCTGAACTGAGTGCATATAATATGCAATCGGTGCCCATTTCGGATTTGTTGCAGGATTTTCGCTCGATCCCGGAACACCGTCACGCGGTGACCAGCCAAATCCATCATCAACCATCCATGTGCTGTCTTTATCATCATAAAGCTTATTGTAAAGATATCCCTTTTCGTTTCCTACTCCGTAATATGCCTTCCACTGCTCGCTGCCATGCTCGCCCGGACTCTCCAGTGTAAGGTCTCCGAAAAGCTGGCGATGCTTTTCGTATGCCTGCTCGCGCGAGAAAACTCCGTTCGCCTTATTGACTCCGAGTTTATAAAAGCTTTCAAAATCGTTTGACGGGAAAAGACGCTTACAGTCCGGACATTGAATCTTCCACGGGCGTGAAAGCGGACTTACTCCCCATGCATATGATCCATGGTCTCCACGGCTGTCCACGCCACAGTACGGACAGCTGTATCTCATTGCTACAGTCGTCGCCGTGTTTGCCGTCGGCGCGTTTCTCGTCGTCAAAGCGAATGTGCGTGGCAAACCTTCTCCCGGCATAAGCTCATAAAATGCATCATACTTGTCTACCCACTTATCGGCTTTTGCCACCGCTTCCCTTTGAATGCTCTTTGCCCAATCATACTTTTGAATATTCTCCAGTGCGCTCTCGCGCATCTCATAAGTGTATATCGTCGGTTCTGTTTTTCCGGAACCCGAAACAACTTCTGCCATACATTCAAATGTCTTTCCTTCAATGTCTGCAGATACCTTAACCTCTACCTTACCACGGGAAATAAACCGCACATAACCATCGGCATCTACGGAAACGATTCCGTCACTCAATGGTTCATAACGCAAAAGGCTTCCGGTGAGATCAACAGTATTTCCGTCGTTCTTTATTCCTGTGACAAGAATACGAGAACCTCCATCAACAGCCTGAACAACATTGTCTTCTGTTTTCGCAGTAATGGAATCAATTTTTACATTTTCAACGCTGACGTTTTTCGATACAGATACCGTCTTGTTACAAAATGTAATATATGCAGTTATCGTTACCGTACCCTCACTTACTGCCTTGAAAACGCCATTCTCAACCGTGGCTACGCTTTCATTTGAGGTTTCAAAGCTCACTTCCGTAATATCACGCTCTGCAACCGAGCTTCCATCGGAAAGGATTGCGTTGGCAACAAGATTTTTTTCCCCGCCCGTAAAATAGATAACATCTTCATCAAGATTTAAATCAGCTCTATCAAAGGTATTCTCGTTGACCGTTATAAGCGTTTCTCCGGATACATTTTTTCCATCAACCGTTCCCGAAGTGATAAGCTTTGCCGTTCCCGTTTTTAACGCCTTAAAGCTTCCGCTGGAAACTGTGATTACACTCTCATCAGAACTTGTTACCGCAAAATCCGCCTCAATCGTTCCGTCACTTGAGACAAGCGGAGTATAAAATTCTGCACCGTTTTCCCAGACAAGCTTTACTTTATAATTCGAGCTCTCGCCTGCTGCAAGATTTGTTCGAGACGCCTCTATTTCGGCTCTATCCACGCCACCAAGTTCTCTCTTCCCAATAAAGCTTACGCTTCTTATGTAGCGCCTTGAGTTGCTTCCACCCGTCTTTCCACCGTTCTTTATAAGCAGCGTGTGCGTTCCTTTTTTCAGCTCAACAGAACGCGCAAGCGTCTCAACCGCGGTATAAAGGTCGCCCGGATCAGCATATCCGTCAAACTCGCCGACGTACTTTCCGTCTACATAGAATTTAGCAAGGCCTACGGTGTTTCTCATCATTGCGCTCAGCTTTAAATCGTAAAATCCGTCTGCAGTAGTTGTAAAATCAACTGCGAAATCCCCGGAACCGTTGACAAGATACATATAATCCACAGTCTCTTGAATTCTGGCAGATGAAGTGTCTCCCGCAATAAGCGTCGGGTCGCTAAGCGTTGTATTTACCGTCCAGTTTTCACCGTGAGTATCCTTTGAAAAATATCCGTTGCTGACTTTTCCTGCAGCTGTCGTTACAGAAACGGTTTTCGTGCGCGCGACCGGGTCGTTGAAATATATCTCAAAGCTTGGAACTATCGGAACCTCCGAAACCGCAAAATTAAGTGCTTTTGATAGAGTTACATCACCGAGAGTTACCGTTGCGGTTACCGAGAAATCACCGCAGCTTACTGGCATTATAACTCCTGTATTCGAAACCGTGGCTATCTCTTCATTTGAACTTTTGTATGTAATCTCAGCCTTGCTGAGATCTGCCGGGAGTCCTCCGGACATTTTTCCCGAAACCTCAACCTTCATTCCGTCAGCATCATCAAGCAAAACATATGCCTTTTCCGCGCTTACATCAATCGACTCAAGCCTAAGCTCATCGACAGAAACAGGAGTGATCGTAACAGAAGTAGGCGTCATACCGGCTGCTTTGGTAGCTGTAGCCTTAAACAACACCACATTGTCCCCCGCAGTAAGCGTCATTTTCACATCGGTAATGATGTCCGCCACCGCACCGAGATTTTTATTAAAGGCTACATTTCCCACCTCGGCAGATTCGGGAATCCCTAAGCTTTCAAAGCTTGCCTGCTCTGTTCGGGCTCCATCAGCTACAGTTCCGTAAATTTCCGTATTGCCTTCGGTCAGCCTTGCCTTAAGGCTGCCTGTCAGAGGCGCAATGTATAAATCCGCTCCGGCTGAAAAGGTCTTCTTCTGAAAACCGGTGGCAGAAACAGTATACACACCACCCAACGGTACATATATCCGAAGCGCAAGCCACTCACCCATCTTTGCATTACCCGATCTGGTGAATCTCGACTCGGTATAAGCAAAACCTAACCCTTCGGAGACTGCACTGCTGACAGTCGTACCGAGATATGCCCAGTTTGCTCCCTCATCTACGGGGTTTGATGGGTACTCTTTATACACTGCATCCCATAAACCTTTATAATCCTCAACAACTTTCTGCTCTGTTGAACGTACACCATCAACAACGAAGCTATACGTAATTTCTTTTGCTGCAACAGAATTTTCTGTATCATCCGGTGCTTCCGCTCCTGCAAACAGAACAGTAGCCGGAAGAAGGGATATCAGCATACATATACTTAGTATAAACGATAATGTTCTTTTTAGTTTCACAGCTTTTCTCCTTTCCTTTTCTTCGCTGTTTATCGTATCAGAGGCATATTTCCCCGCCACGATCATATTCTTCCTATTTCTTTTCGTATTCACCGTCAGTGATTAGTGTGTAATCGCCGATTGCATTACCTACTATTGCATAACCCGTGTATTTTCCCGATTTATCCGCAATAACGGTAAATTGGTTACCATTTGTTGTCATTGGGATTTTGGTTGCTTCTGTTGCATCGGTTGCAGTGAACATAATTCCCTTTTCAACTGCGTTCTCAAAACCGATAAACTCTGCCATAATGCCGGTTTCTGTGCCGACTGCAAAACTGTCGGTGATTATCTTTATCTTATTTCCCGTCTTGGTATTCTTTTCATATACTGCCGTTACCGTGCAGTTTTCCCATGCCCGGAAGCTGTATTCAGTATCATCACTTACAATTTCCGGCTCTGCAGCATTGCCGATACCGGACTTTGTCCAACACAAAAAGTTTGCCTTTGTCTCATCAGCCTTGCAGACGATTTTCGTTCCGAAAGGTACCGTCTGCTCGTTTCCGTTAACCGTTACAGTCACATTGCCAAGCTGGGGCTCTTCGCCGTAATTCGCAATATATATATTTGTATCTTTATACTTCACCCAACTGCTTGTGCTGCCATATCCCGGCATTGAAACCGTTTTGCTGCCGTCTGTGATAAGCTGACCGTCCTGGTTGTAGTATTCTTCCTTATCTTTATCAATATCACCTTCATATACAGCGATGAGGTAGTTTTTGCCATTTTCGGTCGGAACGTAATCAGAAATGACGTTATTAAAGGAGATAATTCTCTTATTGAGTTTCAACCCCTTTGCCCAGTAAAGAAAAGCGCCTTTTTCTGTATCTGTTTCAGGTGCGGTGATGGTGTATGTTCCGTCGTTGTTAGGAACAGGATTGATTGCTCCGTCTGTCGTCAATCCCTGTACTGTTGCCGGAACATAATCGGTTGCAGGCGTTTCTGTTACCTCGAATGCTTCCGTAAGCTTTTCATCCTCCTCAGACTCCGTCAATTCAGAGAGGGGAGTGAGAGTGATAGACCGTGCGGTAATGTTTCTTTTAAGTTCATTTCCCTGATTGAAAACAAAAACATACTCTGCATCCGCACTGAGCTCGATTTTCTTTGCATTATTTATGTTCATAGCATAAGAGCCTTTATCCTCTGATGCTACATTTATGCTTGCTGTGCCTACATGGTACCCGGAGATACCAAGATCCGTAAATACCTTTCCCTCTTTTCTCGCTCCTTCGGTTACCGAGCTGTATGTTGAAGCCGTTTCGAATGTAGCCTTTATATTTCCCGTAAGCGGAGCGATGTACATTTCCAGTTCACTCGTTCCTACCCCGCTTTTATAGGCAAATCCCGACAGGCTATAGGTTGCCGTTTTAGGAACCTTTATTTTGAAAGCAACCCAGTTGTTTTTATCAACTTGATCCGTTCCGAGATAACCGTTGAAAATTCGAATATAGTCACTGTCGCTGACGGAATTCCCGGAGCTTGCCCCAAGATACGCCCATGGGCGGTCTGTTCCGTATTCTGTGAAACGCTTGATGCCGGCGGTGCTCTCAACCGATTCTACTCTTTCGATGATATCAGACGGAGCATCTGCATCGGTACAAGCACTGTAGAATTTATAGGTTACCGTTGCGGATTTTACCGTAATTTCCACTGTATCGGTATAATTTGCGCCATTTTCTGTATAAGTAGCAGTAATCGTTGCCGTACCCTCGGCAACACCTGTTACGACATTTTCTCTGATTGAAACGCATTCAGAATCACTTCCGTATATGACAGCCGGATTCTCCGCAGAATCTGCAACCTCAACACTAAGAGTCGCACGCTCACCTATAAATATTTCTGTCTTATCGGCAGTAACTGAAAATTTTGAATCGTCAGCTTGTTGAACCGGAGTGAGGGTGATTGATGACGGGTAGATAGGGGCTGCTACTTCAGCTGTGACATGATACAGCACAACGTTATCGCCCGCGATAAGCTCTTTTTCCACTCCGCTAATAAGTTCCGCCTCGGCAACACTGCTACTACCATTGTTGAAAGACACGCTTCCCAGCTTAGCGGTTTCAGGGATAGCTAAATATTCAAAGCCCGATGCTCCTGTCCGGGCTCCGTTGGCTACAGTTCCGTAGGTTGTTGTATTGTCTTCGGCTAACTTTGTTGCAAGCTCTCCTGCCAAGGGAGTAATATACAGGTCTGCACCCGTTGAAAATGTCTTTTTTTGATAACCTTTAGCAGTTACAATATATGTACCGTTCTCCGGAACTTTTATCCGAAACGCAAGCCACTCATCTTTTGCAGCATTTCCTGTCGCGGTATAGTCGGTCATAGCAACAAGAACACCCCTCGATTCGCTATACGGTGTGCTGATTGTTGTACCATGGTATGCCCAGTTTGCGCCCGCATCGGCAGGACTTGCAGGGTATTCTTTGTAATAACTACTCCATACACCAGCTATAGTTTCAAGGTAAGTGTCTTTTTCTCTACGTGTGTCAAAAGCGAACTTATACGTTATTGCTCCCGTGGTTGTGTCTACTGCTGCAAATGCTGTCGGGAGCATACCGATTACCAGCATTGCCGCGAGAATAATGGATAAAAATTTTTTCACTTGTGTCTCCTCCTTAAATTTGTATATTTAAAAGCCTCTCGGCATTTTTACTCATTTAAGTTCCTTGCAGTGTGCTATCACACACTGCAAAAGGGATATCCCTTTTGGACTTTTTGATTTACAGTGTTATTTTATCTTTTTTAGCCTCCCATTTCAAACAAAAGCGTTTACAAATCGGATAATATGAACTGGTAACTTCTTCTGTTCTTTGACAAGTCGTTTCATATGTGATATATTAACATTATCAAATTGTGAAAGGGGTGTATTGCCGTGGGTAAGTCACGTAAGATAGAAAGCACAACGGTTCTGTCCAAGCTGCCGCTCAGCGTTTCCACGCTCTGCTATCGTTGCCTTGACAACGACCTGCACATCCACAAATACACCCACATAGCATATATTATTGCAGGAACAGCAACGGGTTTTATCGACGGAAAGGAACATTCTTTTCCCTCAGGTTCATGTGTTATTGCTGCACCGTTTGCTCTGCATTCCTTTGATACGCGCTCTTCCGAGGATACACCCATAGTTGTGCATATCCGTTTTGAAAACTCTTTCCTGACCGAGCGCGGATACCGTTTTTTTCACTATAATCAATCCCTGCGTTTTGAAGAAAGAACTCTCCCGGGCTTTGTCACCTTCACTGACGAAAACCGCGCAGAAGCCACGCGAATCATCCGCTCCGTAACCGCAGAATTTGAGAAAGGCAAAAAGATGTCGTTTGACTTTCTTGCCGAATATATTGCTGAATTTTTCCGGATGATTGCGTCCGAAGTTCCTCAAGAGCCAATTTCTCCAATCACGGCAGAAACGTTGCAATGCATAACCAATGCCGTCAATTATATAGAACAAAATTTCAGCAAAAAGCTGACAATTGACGATATGGTTCCCGTCACGGCAATGTCACGGAGTCTTTTCACAAGGCAGTTTAAAGCCATTACGGGAATGACGTTTGTTCAGTTTCTCACCAGTGTGCGGTTAAGCCGCGCACTGCCGATGGTAATGACAGAAGAAATTCATCTGAATGAGATAGCAGCCAAAACCGGATTATATAATAAAACCAACCTGGTTCGCATATTCACCAAAACTTTCGGTATGCCGCCGATACGTTACAAGGAATATTTTGAAAAGAATTCTCCCGGAGTTATGGAGCGCCACCGAATGTATCAGAAGCGCTGGAAATGGCTTCGGGAAGATGAGGATGAGGATAAAAGCTGATGATTGCGCAATGTTTTCGTTTGACAAAGAGAAATTGTGCTGACAGTGTCTGCACAATTTCCATGGTCGCACAACTGCCTCATAAATGAATTCATTGAAACAGTTTAGTGTGTTAATTCATATCAATTTCAAAACTGCATAAACTATAACATCTTCCAAAATTCGAAAATTCGGTTATTTGGTGATTTTTCATTGACAGAATTGAAATTTTATGCTACAATATAACCGAAGATAAGGTGTGAGGGTAACACCTTCCCAAATAAAGAAGTCCCCATCAAAGATTAGGTGTGAGGGTAACACCTTTATAAAAAAGTCCCAACGGAAGATATGCCCTTGCGCTTTGGTGCAAGGGCTTTAATCTTACTATGAGGAAAAGTTATGAACAAGAGCAATAAGAGATACAAGCTAAATTATTTGACAGCAGAATTCTTTAATCAATATAATTCTGCTGAATATCCTGAAATCGAAAACAAGCTGAATCGTCCGTATATGGTAGTGCTTATTCAAATTGAAAGCAACACCTTCGCCATCCCTTTCAGAACAAACGTCAAGCATAATAACTGTTATAAATTTGAAAATTCATCCCGACCAACTGATAGTGTAACCGGACTTGACTATTCAAAGGCTGTTGTTGTAAACGACAGTAAGTACATAGGTGCAGCAGCACGCATAAATGATATGGAATATACGGAGCTTGATGCAAATTATCATATCATTGTGAAACAGTTTACATTTTTTGTGAAAAATTATATAAAATTTGCTAACGGGAAACTTAATGAATATCAGGCAAAGAAATACAAATATACAACGCTAAAATATTTCCACGATGAGCTTGGTATATCAAAATAATTTAGTCACAAAATATTCCCTTAAAGATAACAGTTTGCCACCGTATGTATCAGAAGCGATGGAAGTGACTTCAGGAAGATAACGATAAAATCTGATGATTTGCGCAATCGTCAGGTTTTATTTTTGTTGTCAAACGAAAAACTGCCGCAAGCAAATTGCTCACAGCAGTTCTCTTTTATTGGATTTAATCAATATAATCACATATCCAAAGCATTCTCATCGAGCAGGAATTGTTCGATGCCGATGTAGAGGATGCCGTCATCATCGTGCCAGGGGATGATGTTGTCTTTAACTACAACGATCTTCTTAAAAGAATCGCCGACACGCTTCAAGGAACGAATCTCTTGCTCACGCTTCTCCTCGTCTGCGACGGTCAGAGCCGACTGGATATAATATTTTTTGCTCCCCTTATTCGCAACAAAGTCAATTTCAAGCCGGGCGCGTTTGCTCTTCTTTTCTGCATCCTTATAGCAATACTCAACCACGCCAACATCCACGCTGAAATCGCGGTTGCAAAGCTCGTTATAAATAATGTTTTCCATAATATGGTTTTCTTCTTGCTGACGGAAGTTAAGTCGAGCATTGCGAAGCCCCACATCGCTGAAATAATATTTAAGCGGCGAGCCGATATATTTTCTTCCCTTAACATCGTAGCGCTCAGCTTTATAGAGCAAGAACGCATCAATAAAATAGTCGAGATACCTGTTAACAGTAGGCGCACCGATATTCATCTGCTTTGCACTCTTAAAGGTGTTGGTTATCTTGTTAGCATTGGTAAGTGAGCCAACCGAAGATGAGACTATGTTGAGAATATCATCAAGCACCGTTTTTTCGTAAACGAGCTTATTTCTATCCATAATGTCGCTGATATAAATTGTATCGAACAGAGATTGCAGATATTTAGCTTTTTCTTCGTGGCTCTTTTGGGTCATTACGAGCGGAAGACCTCCATAGGTATAATATTCCTGCCAAGCATTACGCTTTTCTCCCTCAAAAGCATTATAAAATTCTGCAAAGGAAAGCGGATTAACTCTGATTTCATCGCCACGTCCGCGGAACTCGGTGAGAATGTCGGAAGACAGCATTTTCGAGTTGCTGCCGGTTACATACACGTCAATATTGTCGTGCTTCATAAGACCAAGCACAACATCCACAAAACCGATTTTATCCTCAACACCTTCAATATACGGATTCTGAATGGTAACAACCTTTTGAATCTCATCAAGGAAAACGTAATAAGTTTTTCTTTCGTCAGCAGTCAGGCTGCGGATATGCTTACCGAGCTCAAGGGGATTACGGTATTGAATATTTTCATCATCATCAAGGGCAAGGCAAATAATACACTCGTCCTCAACTCCGATTGCCTTCAAATAGTCCTTATATATATTAAACAGCAAATAAGATTTTCCGCATCTTCTAATACCGGTAATAACCTTAACTAAGCCGTTCTCCTTTTTTCTGATTAATTTTTCGAGATACTTTTTTCTTTCAATCATAGCGCATACCTCATCGAACAATTTTGCGTATTTACGCATTTTTACGCTCTTATTATAGCATATCCTTATGTGCAAGTCAATATTACATCGAATATTTTTGCGTATTTCCACGCATTTGTCTTTTTCTGAGGATGAATAGAACAACTCCACCCGCTATAGGTGGAGTTGTTCTATTCATTTTACACGGTTATATGCACTTTCGTATGCGGCAAGAAGCTCTTCGATACCCATGTCCTTAAGCTCATCGCGGAAAACGTCAAACTTCGAAAGCGGCTCCTGCCCAAGGATAAACTTAGTAAACATCTCCTGCGTTCGTGTGAGGCATGCTGCACGCACCTCATCTATAACACGCTGCTCCTCTTCGTTATACGCAAGCCAAAGCGTCGGATATGTATACGGGAGTGTGTGCTCTATACGAAGCTCACGGCGTTCCTTAATTGCATCGGACTCAAACATAAGTGCCGCCTCCGGATCAAAGCGTGTATATGTAGCATAGGTATTGATACCGAACAGGGTACTTGCCTGTGAGCCGTATTCGTCGGTAATATACCGCTTCTTGCCGTCGCGAACCTCATATGTCTCGCCTTCTTTACCCCACGAAACAAGATCAACCGCTTCATCGGAATACATCCAGTCAACAAGCTTTTTCGCATTCGCGATTCCGGTCTCATCGCCGGTGTTTGGAAGGACAACACCTACCGTTGAAACCGTTCTGTTCTCAATCATCGGAACGCCCTGCTCGGTGAGTACCGGCGGAGCCATTATGTTGAGCTTGAATTCAGGATAGCTGTTGCCTGCCATAGCCTTAAAGAAGTCGATTCTCGTTGTGAAGTTCGGGACTATAAAGCTGCGGTTTGTAGACATAAGCTCTTCCCAGCCGGTGTTGCTGAGAGTCATAAGGTTGGGAGGCATAATCTCCTCGTCTATCATTTGCTTGTGAAACTTGATTACTTCAAGCCCCATATCGTCATACATTCCCCAATGCCATTCGTCATTGTCGAAATCATAGTACTCATATGCCGACCACCATTTCTTGAATGACGAACCGTATGCATTGATAAAGGACATTTTTCCTGCGCCGATTGAAAGCGGATATGAGTCCGGATAGAGCGCCTTAAGCTCTTTGCATACAGCGTAAAGCTCATCGAAATTTGTCGGAACCTTGAGGTTGTGCTTCTCAAAAATATCCTGACGGTAAAGCCATGCACGTCCGCCTGTTTCCTCTTCGCCCGTAGACGGAGAGTAATACACCTTGCCGTCAGAAGCCAGTCTTGTGGTTATAGAGTGCCGATACTGTTCCTCAGTAAGTGAATCCTTCCACTTTTTATAGTTTGGCATATCGTCCTCTATATCATCAAAGGCGATAAGCGCGCCCTGCTGAGCATACTTATCTGTATCTGTCTTCCAGTTGAATGAGACTATATCCGTCAATGTATCCGGTGCCGCAAACATAAGCGATACTTTTGTGAGATAATCCGTCGGAATTGCATGAATATTAAGATCGAGTCCCGTTGCCTCTTCGATATAATCCCAAATCTTCCAATTTTCATCAAATGGCGAGTTGCTTGACGAAATGAGCGTCATCGAAACCTCATTGTCCTCTATCTGAGTTCCGCCTCCGCCGCAGGCGCAGAGTGAGAGCATCATTACGCCCGCAAGAAGTAATGCCGTAATTCTTTTTTTCATAATCGAAACCTCCGTTATGTATATTATAGTTATATTTTAATGCATTTTGAATTCACGTTTCAAACACGAGCGTTTACAAATCGGATTTTTCGATTTTATTCAAAGTCAAACGAAATTACAGGGATTTTTTCATACTCGCCCCATGTGCTTTTCGGAATAAGAATAAGCTTATTGAAGGTCTTATTTATATTTACGTGATATGCGCGCTTGCGGTTGTTTGTTACGTTGAGAAGCTCATATCTTACCCCGTCAAGCTCGCCGAAAAGCGCAAACTCTTTACAGAGCGTTTTCGGCATATGCATTACAGGGCTGTCAAGCGGCGTGTTGGCGCGGGTTATATGATTTCTCTCAACGCGCCCGCCCGGAAGCGTTTCACGGTTTAAGTCACTGCAAAACACTATATGTGCAGACAATATTCTACGGGCATCAAAGGAATAAATTATCTCTTCATTGCGTGATGCGAAATAGGAGCAATTGTCTTTGGTAGTGTTATATACAGCGTGTGCTCTGTCCTGACCGTTTCTTATAACATCATTTCTTATGTTAAGCTGTGCAACCTTACACGCCGGTGATATGCTGCGCCTCCTTGACGGCAGGAAGCAATCCTCATCAAGAAGCTTTTTCTGCAAAAGCCTGATGTTATCCTTATAAACGCCGTGCGGTGTTGTGCCGCTCAACACAGCTATCGCCGCGGCTTTTCCCACCGCCTCGCCGAGAAGGGCGCACGTTGCCATAACTCTTATACTGCTCATTGCCATATGCGTCATACTTATATTTCGCCCTGCAAAGAAAAGGTTTTCAACGTTCTTTGAATACAATGCACGGTACGGGATGGAATAGGGGGCCGGGGTCTGTATATCTGTATTGGGCACTCCTCTGTGGTAAAAGCCGCCGGGATAATGGTCATCAATCGGCCAGCCGCCGAAGGCAACTTCATCATCAAACACTCTCCCGCCCGATATATCCCGCTGCGTTATCATATATTCGCCGCACATCCTGCGCGATTCGCGCTTTCCGGGAAGAAAGCCGAGAAAATCAAGCTCCCAGTTTTCGCTTTTGAAATTGCCTGAATTTTTTATATAATCCCACGTTCCGGTTGCAAGCCCCAAAAGCTCATCCCTTATTTCTTCCGTATCGGCGATGGAGTCGCGGTCACCGCCAAGCTCAAGATACCAGAAATTTTCGGCGGGATCATATATATCCGGAGCGCTGTTCTCCCAGACCTTATCCGGCGCTCTGTTCTCAAAATCCTTCTCAGAAAGCTCGGTACTCCACTCCGGCGCAATATACTTCACTTTCCGATGCGTCTCACGCCCCTGAAGCAGACACGACATTCCCATCGTCATATTATCCGGCTCTGTTAGCGCGGTATCCTCACCGAACTCATCTTTTGCCTCACGCCCTATGCGGAATTTTGCACCCGTGAGCGGGGCAAGAATGCTATCTCCGGAGCTGTCGCAGAAGAATTTTGCCGTAACCTCAAAGAAGCACTGTGTTGTCATCTGATATCCGGTTACGGAATTTATGCGAATATTCCTTCCGTCAGGATATTCGCCCTTTGATACATCCGCATCCATACACGTGCAGTTAAGAAGAAGCGTAATGTTTTTTTCACGGCGCACAAAGTCGTATAAAATCGTGTCCCAGACAGCAAAGCTTTTTGTCGGGTTGCGATACAGGCTCTCTAAATATATCTCTTCAAGAATGCCGGTTTCGCGGTTATCCTTTCCCTTTGCATGGCTTATCCACATACGGATTTCCGAGGATGCATTTCCGCCAAGCACCGGACGCTCGTGCATAAGAACAACCTTTATTCCCTCACGAGCCGCCGAAATTGCAGCGCACAGTCCTGCCATTCCTCCGCCGACCACGCATAAGCCACATTCTATCTTTTTCTTTTTAAGCATATTTCCCCTCCGCTCTTTTTTACTAATTTTACAACGCATCGGCGTTTTACTTCAAACAAAAGTGTTTACAAATCGGATTTTCATACAAAAAACGCCGCCGCAAGGATGAAGCTTCATCCTTGCGGCGGCGTTTTTTGTATGAAAATCCGATTTGTAAACACTTTTGTTTGAAGTAAAACGCC
>JAFQVE010000384.1 GCA_017408185.1 Oscillospiraceae bacterium
CTTTAAAGCCAGGGAGCGGGATTACTTTCGGCTAACTCTCAATCGGCATTAAAAAAGTATACTGTTCCAGGCTTGTATATCGCAGGACAAAGCGTGGGGTTTCAAAGGGGTTCGCAAGAGAACCCCTTTGATTTTTTTACACATAACTGTTGATTAAACATCAAATAAGTGGTAAAATATACATATAACAAAATCAATAATACCTCGGGAGGTTATACATATGGATTATCAAAAGCTTCGCAACGGAAGCGACATCCGCGGAGTTGCACTTGACGGGATTGAAGGTCAGCCGATAACTCTTTTTGAGGATGTCTGCCGTGACATCGGCCGTGGCTTTGCTCTGTGGCTCATAAAGAAAACAGGAAAGCAGACGGGTCTTCGCGTCTCGGTAGGCCGTGATTCGCGCCTTTCCGGTGAAAAGCTCGCTTCGTGGATTTGCTCTGCTATGACGGAGGCAGGTCTTGAGGTGTGCGACTTTGGTATGGCAAGCACGCCGGCTATGTTTATGTCCACCGTAACGGAGGGGTATGAATACGACGGCGCAGTTATGATTACCGCAAGCCATCTTCCGTTTAACCGCAACGGGTTTAAATTCTTCACGCGTGACGGCGGGCTTGAAGGCTCCGATATCAAAGAAATTCTCGCATTTGCCGAAAGCGATGAAGTGACAGGTCTTTCTGCCGGCAAGCTAACAGGCGGCGAATTTATGGGAGCATATGCAGAAATTCTTGCAAATAAAATCCGCAAGGCAACAGGCGCAGATAAGCCGCTTTCCGGCTTCCGCATAGTTGTCGATGCAGGCAACGGTGCAGGCGGATTTTTCGTAGATAAGGTTCTCGCTCCGCTCGGTGCAAATACGGCAGGCAGCCGTTTCCTTGATCCTGACGGAAGCTTCCCGAACCACATCCCGAACCCCGAGGATAAAGAAGCTATGGAGAGCATTACCGAAGCTGTGCGCGAAACAGGCGCTGACCTCGGTATAATCTTCGACACGGACGTTGACCGCGCCGGTGCTGTTCTCTCCGACGGAAGTGAGCTTAACCGTAACCGCATCATTGCCCTTCTCTCGGCAATTCTTCTGCGTGAGCATCCGGGAACAACAATCGTTACCGACTCCATAACCTCCACAGGTCTTGCAAAATTCATTGCAGAAAAGGGTGGTGTTCACCACCGCTTCAAGCGCGGATATCGTAATGTTATAAACGAATCTGTCCGCTTGAACCGCGCAGGGCAGGACAGCCAGCTTGCAATTGAGACCTCCGGCCATGGCGCGCTCAAGGAGAATTACTTCCTTGATGACGGTGCATATCTCGTCACAAAGCTTCTCATCGAGCTTGCACGCGGCAAAAAGGAAGGCTATACGCTTGAATCTCTTATCAGCACGCTTGACGAGCCGGCAGAGAGCGTTGAGTTCCGTATGAACATCCTGCTCGATGATTTCAAGGCATACGGTCAGAACGTTATTGACGAGCTTTCGGCATATGCAGAAAAGCAGTCCGGCTGGTCGCTTGCGCCGAGCAATTTTGAGGGCGTGCGCGTAAATCTTGATAAGGAGCACGGCAACGGCTGGTTCCTTCTCCGCTTGTCTCTTCACGACCCGCTCCTTCCGCTTAATATCGAAAGCGACGAGGTCGGCGGTGCAAAGAAGATTGCAGCAGAGCTTGCAGCATTTATAAAGAACTATGACAAGCTCGACGCCGCGGCACTCATTAATTTCGCAAAATAGTTTTTCTTCTTTCTTTATCCTTTCTCAATAGCAACACACCGGATGGCTGTGCCATCCGGTGTGTTGCTATTGACGCAAAGACGTATATTAACTCCCGACACCAAGGGCACTCAGCCCTCAACCTCACCGCCAAACACATAAAATCCATATAATTTTGTGAAAGCGTATTGTATTTTTCTTGATTATGGTATATAATAAAAATGTGATTTTACAACACCAAAACTCCAATAATAATGTGAAGAGGTGTTTCTATGGAACGATTTATTCTAAAAAAGCTACTGGATTGGAAGAACTCCCCTTACCGTAAACCACTGATTTTGAAAGGTGTTCGTCAGGTGGGTAAGACATGGGTTCTGAAGGAATTCGGCAAACGATATTATGAAAATACCGCCTATTTTAATTTTGATGAAAATGAAGAATACAAACAATTCTTTGAAACCACAAAAGACGTTGAGCGTATTTTACAAAACTTAATATTGGCGAGTGGTCAGAAGATTGTACCGGAAAAGACATTGATCATTTTTGACGAAGTGCAGGATTGTCCCAAGGTCATCAACTCCATGAAGTATTTTTGCGAGAATGCTCCTCAGTATCATATTGCGTGTGCAGGCTCTCTGTTGGGAATTACTCTGGCAAAACCTTCTTCTTTTCCTGTAGGAAAAGTTAACTTCATGCAGATTGATCCTATGACTTTTGAAGAATTCCTGCTTGCTAACGGCGATGATAACCTGCTGGCATTTTTGGAAAGCTGTGATTCACTTGAGCCAATTCCCGATGCTTTCTTCAATCCGCTTTACGAAAAATTAAAGATGTACTATGTCACCGGTGGTATGCCGGAGTCCGTGCTTATGTGGACGGAAGCACGTGACGTATCCGCTATGCAGGAAGCATTGTCCGGTATTATCGGTGCTTACGAACGTGACTTTGCTAAGCATCCTAACATAAGCGAGTTTCCAAAAATCTCAATGATCTGGAAGTCTGTACCGTCTCAGCTGGCTCGTGAGAATAAAAAGTTCATTTACAAGGTTGTAAAAGAAGGCGCAAGGGCACGCGAGTATGAAGACGCTTTGCAGTGGCTGGTTGATGCCCGACTGGTTCATAAGATTTACCGCAGCACTGTTCCCGGGCTTCCCATTGCGGCTTATGATGATCTGTCCGCCTTTAAAATCTATCTTGTTGATGTCGGCCTCCTCCGCCGTTTGGCGCAGCTTGCTCCTACGGCGTTCGGGGAAGGCAACCGCCTGTTTACCGAGTTCAAGGGTGCTCTTACCGAAAACTTTGTTTTGCAGACATTGGTCACACAGTTTGAGGTGCTACCAAGGTATTGGAGTCAGAACAATCCTCCTTATGAAGTGGATTTCTTAATTCAGCGCGAAAATGATATTTCCCCTGTAGAGGTTAAGTCTGAATCCAACACCACCGGCAAGAGCTTGAAGAAATTCAAAGAATTGTTTTCTGATAAAGTTAAGCTTCGTGTACGGTTCTCCCTTGATAACTTGAAGCTGGACAACGATGTGCTGAACATCCCACTGTTTATGGCAGATGAAGCCGATCGACTGATTGGATTGGCGTTGGAACAAATGAAACATCAGATGTAAAGGGCGAACCACAAAAAACATATATTGTATAGCACCACACCGGATGGCTGTGCCATCCGGTGTGGTGCTATTGTCTTTTAAACGCCTTTCATTGTAAGGCCTATTCTCTTTTTATCTACATCAACGCTTAAGACTTTTACATTGACGATATCTCCGACGGAAAGAACCTCTGACGGATGCTTTATAAACTTGTTAC
>JAFQVE010000385.1 GCA_017408185.1 Oscillospiraceae bacterium
ATAATACATTTCCGCATTATCGTGAAGATGCAAGCCGTTTACCGAAAAACGTGAACACATCGTTCCTACCGTTACAGGGAGAACAAGAAGTGCAGGCTTTGGTGATATTAATAACGGATATTTTATGAACTCACCTCTTTCTTAATCGGATTATAACAGCAGATATTGTATTTGTCAAAGAAAATGGGTAAATTTTATAACTTTTGCAGATAGATTAAACCTTTGGTTTGAATTATAATTATAATGTAGAATTATAAAAAAGAGGAAGAATTCTATGAATAAAACGAAAACATCGCATAGGAAGAAATATTTCCTATGCGATGTTTTTTTGTGATTAAAAAACGTCTGTGCGTCCATCTGATTATTTGTTAGTTATTTTGGGGCAGAAATGGTGTTCGTGGGCAGAGGTGAAAATGGCAAGGATAGTGTCGGTAGTGGAATTTGCTATATGATAAAAGAGTAAACAAGCGTTGGTGTGCCTGTTACCTTTTTTGTTGAAAATCATAGAAATTGTACAATTTTTATCAAAAATCTTTACATATCCCGAACTGTGTTGTTTTAACATGACGTAAAGAAATTAAAAACGTCATTTTTGTACATGTAATTTGAGGATGCTTTTTTATATAATTTAATGGTAAACTACAGTAAGGAGAAACATAAAAATGGCAAAATTTGATATTAAAGAAATCAAAGGAGTAATTCCTGCTACGCTCACATGCTTTGATGAGAATGAAAAGGTTGATGAAAAAAGAACCCGCGACCTTGTCGAATTTCTTGTAAACTCGGGCGTGGACGGTCTTTACATAACGGGAAGTACGGGATTTTGCTTCACAATGACAACTGAGGAAAGAAAAAAATCCACCGAGATAGTTATCGATCAGGTGGCAGGAAGAATTCCGGTAATCGTGCATGTTGGTGACATCGGAACAGCAAAGAGCATAGAGCTTGCACGCCACGCTGAAAGCGTCGGTGCGGATGCAATCTCCTCTGTACCGCCGTTCTATTGGGGATTTTCTCCTGATGCTATTTACAATTACTATAAAGACATCGCCGAAAGCGTAAGTATTCCTATGGTGGTTTACAATATCGCACTTGCGGGGCTTATGGACAGAGCGCTCATAAAAAAGATAGCGGACATTCCGAATGTAAAAGGACTTAAATATACAGCGCGTTCCCACGACGAAATGGGTTCAATAAAACGTGAGCTCGGAGAGGAGTTTATGATTTACTCCGGCTGTGACGAAATGGCATTTTCTGGATTTTCATTCGGTGCAGACGGTATCATCGGCTCGTTTTACAACTGCATTCCCGAGTTGTATATTAAGATATACAATGCTTATAAGAACAGCGATGTAAAAGCCGGTATGGAATATCAGGCTGTTGCGGACGAGTTTATCTTCGCCGCTCTTAAGTACAACGGTCTTTCAAGCATCTATGATCTTATGAGAATGCGCGGACTTGACGCAGGATATTCTATTCGTCCGTTTATAAGAAATTCACCGCAGGAGACAGAAAGCTTAAAGCAAGAGCTTTCAAGAATCCGCGATGAATTTAAAACAAAAGAACTTGATGTGTTCGGAATATAATCAAAGCCGCAGTGTGCTCTTGAACGTCTGCGGATTCACTCCCGTGTATCGCAAAAACGCGTCGTAAAAGCCCTTGTATGAGTTATATCCCGAAAGATAGGCAATCTCATCAAGAGTGTGCGCACCTGATACAATAAGAGCTTTTGCGTGTTCTATTCTGTGCTTCTGAAGAAGTGAGGAAAAGCTGCTGTTCATCTTGTCGTTCAAAAAACGCGCTACCTGACGCTTGCTCAGGGAAAGCATTTCCGCAAGCTCGTCAAGTGTTGCCGTGGAAAGGTTGTTTACAAAATACGAAAAGATTTTGACCTTCCGCGCCTCGTCGGAAAGCTTTGGATTAAGCGGTTGTACGCCGGCGTGTACAGTAATGTCGCTACCCTTGGCAGAAAGCTTTTCAATAAGCTCTATATATATCAGCATTAAAAGCGCGCTCGTATAGTCATTGGAAATGCTTTCGCTTGGTGTGTTGCAAAGATATTCTGCGAGAATATCAAGAAATATTTTTATTCTTCCTTCTGCCGGGAATTCCGTAAAGGCAGGTGCAATATCCAACAAGTCCGGAGTATCGCAGGAAAGCTCATCCTGAGGATTTATCAAAAGACTGATACGCGTAAGATTAGTTGAAACATTAGTTGTTTTGTGGAAGTTACCTTTCGTCACGAGGTAACAGTTTCCGCTGTGCATAGGATGGGTGTTGCCTTCTATCAGGATGGAGCCTTCCCCTTCCTTCATATAATGAAATTCATGTCCTGAGTGAGTGTGTGCTTGAGAGGTGAAATTGCGCTGCGCGTCGGCAAACAGAAGAATGTTATAAATCCTGTTTTTAACTGTAAGCTCAAAGGGATACTGAGGTCCCATAAATTACCGGCTCCTTTCGCGCGTTAATGACATTAAAAAAATAATGATGTCTTTTTGGTACATGTTCAATCTTGTCTGATTTGATTATAATATAATCAGAGAGAAATTACAAGAAAAATATAAATGGGATATCCCTCTGCATGACTATACGGTAAACGGTGCAGAGCTGTTTATAAAGCTATTATACCGGAAGATTTGAGAGGTTCTCAACTTTCATTTTGACTTAACAAAAAAATATTAGGAGGGCAAAGTACAATGAAAAGATTTTTAGCGATTGTGATCGCAATAATGTTGGTGGTTGGCATGCTCCCGACTGCATTTGCGACAGAGACGACCGGAGGCGGATATAAGTATAATCTGACAACGGACTCGTTGACGAGTAAGGCAGTAACTAAAAATGGTAATCTTGGTTACATAAGCTGGGAAGGGGAATCTCCTGCAGTAATTACAGATGAAGACGAACCGGGTTTTGCGACAACAGGAAGAAACAACCTGCGTGATATAAATCCCGGCATTTTCAACAGCGGCTTTGCTTCAGGACTAGCAGTCGGAAAAGCTGATACATTCTATTTTGATAACGTAGAAAACGAAGCATTAGGGACAAGAGCTTTTTGCTTAATCAAAATCAATGTTCCGAAAGCCGGAAAATATATGTTCACAGCAGTGAATGGTTTTACAACACTGCCATCAGAGCATAGCAAGTATACCGTTAATAACGGTGCAGTTGATGAGGGCGCTGTTCCGACAGTGCATCTGGTAAAAGTAACCGCCGAGACACCGGACCTCACATACCACAACAATAACACCGTAAACTGTAATGTTACAAATGCCGGCGCTTTAGGCTTCTCGGCAGATACAGCAATCGGCTCCTATGATTCCCGAAAGCTTGCGACAGCTGAAGGTGGCCCTGTGCGCACTGACATAAGCGAAGTCGAGCTTGACGCAGGTGCATACTATGTCCTGTTCGACCTCGACAAAAAAGCGGCAGATGCAAACAAGGATTACTGGAAGCATAGCAACGGAACTTGGTTCCAGCTTTTCCTTCTCTCCGCAATAGAGCTCACTCCTGCTGGTGATACAGGCGGTGATACAGGCGGCGGTGAAGACGACGATGAAGACGACGATTCCGGCAATGTACCGGAAGAACCGGTTCCCTATGAATTCGGAATAAAGAGCGGTGCCGCAGCCGATGCCAGTGTCAGTTCTGTTAAATATTCCAATACAAAAAATAAATGGACATATCGTGCAGCGTCGTCAGCTAAGCTCGGAAATTCATCGCAGGTAAAAAACGGGCGAATGTTGGTTTCTTCCACAGCTGCTGGAATGTGGCTTGCTCTCGAAATAAGCATTCCGAAAAATGGTTGGTATGAAATTCAGTTTTCGTCTTTTAGAGTAAAAGGCAACGGTGGCGTAGGAAATGTATATATTCTTCCTGAAAACGCTGATTTAACGAATGTTGATGCTGCGATTTCTGCTCCGGGAACTGTCACAGTGGCAAAAGATGTAAAGTATTATGACACTGAAAAAAGCAGTGAAACAGTAAAAGAAAAAGCTGTGTTAGGGCATCTTGTGGGTAAGAAAAAGATTATTCTTTTCAGGGCAACTGCGAGCAACACCGCTGATGGCGCAAGAAATGTATGCAATATGTACCCGGCAGCTGTTTCGTTAAAATGGATCGGCAAAGAAGACCCTCCATATAGTCTGATTCCGGCAAAAACAAAGCTTGTGCCCGGAGAAAAGGCAGAATTGTCGCTTGTTAACTTGGAGAATTCCTTTGTAAGCGACTGGTCTGTGAAAGAAATAGAAACATCTGATAAGAGTGTTGCAACGGTTGATGGAAAAACCGTTACTGCAGGGGATGAGTCCGGAACGGTTACAATAAACGCAACCGTCATTGTAGACGGAGTCGAAAAGGAGGCTCAAGGAACCCTTTCGGTTATAAAGCCCACGATTGTGGAGGGGTTATTTGACCGAGGATTTGCTATAGGGGAAACCATTCTTCTGGACAAAAGTGCGATTGAGTGGGGCACTGATGTGCCGGAATATTCCGATAATGTAACACTTTCTTATGAAAACAAAACACCTGAGATTATACAAGTTTCAGATAGCGGAGTTGTAACAACTGTTGGATACGGCATCGGAGAGGTTTTTGTTACTGCAAGCTGGAACGGATATGAAATTACATGGAAATGTAATCCTGTTGTAGGTACCGCAAAAACAGGACGCAGTTTCTATACTGATGAAAAGATAAAGAATCTCAAAAACAATATTGCAAGGTACGAATGGGCTCAGGACGAACGCAATAAATATGTAGAAGAGGCAGACGAGCTTCTTGCGCAGGGTGTTGATAAGCTTTATGGTATGATTACCACTCAGGAACTTCCTCGTGCAAATCAGATTTCGTATCGTTTCAATGACAATGGAGCGCATAACTGCTTGTATTGCGACAAATATGTCTATACTGAATATGGCAGTTACCCGTGGATAATTGATATTTTTGCCAGTCCGTGGAAAATTCAGTGTCCGGACTGCAAGCGTTTTTTCCCGAGTAACGATTTTGGAAAGTTCTATGAGCTTGGCATAGATGAGCACGGCAATTACCGCTTTGCTCTTGCGCTGCAGCGACACCACGAAAAGTTCGTCTGCAAGGACGGTGAAAATTGTGAATGTGCGCCACCTACAGGCGAGCGCGGAAGTGAGGAATGGAACACATACTACGGCTACGGCGTAAAAGGCGGATATCTGTATAACGATGCTTACGGTGAAAAGGATGACGCGCTCTTTGCGGTGGACGACGGCTGGGGATATGAATATACATATACATATAAAAAAGCTGACGGCACGCCGGAGCTTAATGAAGACGGCTCGGTGAAAACCGAGGTGCGCTGCAAGCCTTTTATTGCCTATTACAATACTTGGGGACTATGGGAAACTGAAATTGAATTTTGGGTAAAAAATCTTTCGATGGCATACCTTTATACCGACGATATAAGATATGGGCGTGCTGCCGCAATTCTCATAGACAGAATTGCAGATGTTTATCCGGAGTTTGACACAACTGAATGTGGCAGCAAATTCTTGGTCAGTGACGGGAATACAATAAGCTGGAAAGCCGGAAAAACCAACGGAGCCAGCCGAGGGAAAATTATGGGGAATCTTCACGAGCATGAGCTGATGTCCCCCATTGCACTTGCATATGATGCAGTGTTTGATATTCTTTCTGACGGCAAGATTATTTCTTATCTTTCCCAAAAAGCGGAAGAATTCAATCTCGAGAACAAAAAGACAACCGCAAATGATATAGCGCGGAATATTGAGAATAATTTTTTGCGTGAAGCGCATAGGTGTTTCCTGGACGGTCGCGCTGCAGGTAACTTCGGTGTTCCTCAGAGATGTCATTTAATTCTTGCAGTGGTGCTTGATACGTTCCCGGAAACTGAAGAATGGATAAATTGGGTTTTTCAGTCCGGAGGCAGAACGAATATTTATGAATACACCGGAGGAAATGTTCATTCTCAGATTGTAGATGTCTTGAACGTCGACCGCGACGGTCATGGAAATGAGGCTTCTCCGAGCTATAATGGCAATTGGGTTTACTATATGGTTGAAATTGCCGACGTGCTCGAGGGATATGATAAGGTGGCAAATGTAAATCTTTATGAGCATCCGAAGCTGATAAAAATGCTTACATCCCAAATGGAAATACTATGCGTTTCCACAGCAGCGCCGAATATCGGAGATCATGATCGCATAGGGCTCCATCTCCCGGCACATAAAGTTCAGACTTTGCTTACCGCATTCAGACTTATCGAAGATGAGGAAACACGAAAAAATCTTGCCCGAGCAACTTATTTGTTGGCAAAAAAAGATATGGATTCCGTTCATGGCAGTATATTTGACGCAGAGCCTGAAATGATCCTTGAGTATGTTGATGAAGTTGTAAAAAACGGAGAACTTGCTCTCGAGCTCGGAAGTCGTGCTTTAACGGGATACGGTATATCAATTCTCCGGGACGGAGACTGGTATCTTGCGAACGATCCATCGAAAAATGTGAATACCCAACGAGACTTTTATCTCTGGTACGGACAAACAAACGGTCACGGAGATCTCAGTAAGTTAACCCTTGGATTCCATGCATTCGGACTTGAGGTGGGTGCGGATATCGGTGAGGCAAGATTGAAAACCAGCACAGATCCGCATCGCTTTGAAATGCAGGATGTCACAGTTTCTCACAATACTGTAACAGTGAACGATGTCAGCCAGATACCTACTCTTGACGGAAACGTTGAACATTTTGATGATGCAGGAAGAGTTAAGGTCATGGATGCGGAGGCTCCTGAGGTTTACTCAGCACAGGGGGTAGAGGAATATAAGAGAACCCTCGTTATGGTAGACGCAAACGATGATATATCTTACGGCGTTGATTTCTTCCACGTACGTGGCGGTGAAGACCATCTCTACTCCTTCCATACTCTTGCAACGGAGGGAGAGCTTTCCGAGAATATCGCGGTGGAAAGTCAAAAGGATGATGCCGGTAATTATATCGGCTCATATCAGGGTGTAGATAAAATGTGGGGCGGAAGCACAGTAAAAGACGATTCTGATGGCTTCGGCACCTACAGCTGGTTCGGTGAGGTTGATCGCGCAATTGATCCTGCAAATGCAGATGTGTTCAGTATGGACTGGAAGATCGTTGATATTGAAAAGGTCTTGAGTCCGTCACAGAAGAATTTGCATGTGCGCCTGACAATGCTCAATTCATTTAAGCTTGATGAGATAACGACAACCTCCGGCATTCCTCCGCAGGTAATAAACGCGCCACAGGGAATTCGTTTCCTCTTTGCACGTCATACAGGTCAAAATGACGGTAAGCCGGAAAAAGTGAAGCTTGATACGCTCTTCACCTCCGTTGTCGAGCCGTATAATAAGGACAGATACATTGAGAGCATAGAAAAGGTGAATGTTACCCGTGCAGACGGAGCAGAGTTTACAATGGATGAGGCAAAAGCCGTTAAGGTAACGCTCACAAACGGACGCGTTGATTATATCGTCTATGCGAAGGATACCACCGTTCCGTATAAGGTTTACTACAGCGAAACCGAAAGCTTTGACTTCTGCGGATATGTCGGCGTTGTTTCAATGGTAGACGGCAAAATTACATATACGTATGTAAACGATGGAACAACGATTGCCGATAAAGAAAATCTTATCCCGGCATATGAAGGTAAGGTAACGGGCTTCCAGACAAAGCTCGATACAGACAACTGGATGGATATAGATTTCGGCGGCGACATAGCCTTTGAGAGCCTTGCAGGCAAGTATGTTTACGTTGAAAACGGATTATCCGACAATGCGGCATATCGCATAGAAAGTGCCGCACCGTCAACGGAAAACGAGGGAAGCATACGCCTTTCGCTCGGAAACACAACGCTTATAACAAGCTATGCTGACGAACATGACTTTGACAAGGGTTTCAACTACAATATAAAAGTTACCGACAAAGCACGCATTCCGCTGAGCCACGTTGATGACAGTGCGCCTGTGTTTGACACGGTGAGTGATAGCTTAAGCACATCGGTAGGAAGCTCCATCAGCATTGCTGTAAATGCAGACAGTCCAATTGATGAAAATGTAACTTACAGTGCTGTAACACTTCCTCGCGGAGCAACACTTGATGAAGCGTCAGGCACAATAATATGGAAGCCGTCTGCTTCGCAGATTGGTGAAAATCTCTTCCAGATCAATGCAATTGATGAGAGTGAGCGAGTCACCCGAGTGAACTTCACAGTCACGGTCTATGGTTCAACCACAAGTGGAGCATCCGGTGGCGGCGGTGGTGGCAGTGGAGCTGCCCCAGCTCCGTCAACACCGTCAGACGATAAGAACGATGATAAAAACGATGTAGGGACCGACCTCCCGGACGGTCCGTCAAAGGACAACGGCGAGACTTCGAAGACACGCTTCGTTGACCTTGGTGCTCACGCCTGGGCAGCAGATGCAATCAACGCTCTTGCAGAAGACGGCATCATAAAGGGTACTTCGGAGAACACCTTCTCACCGGCAGCTAACATCACACGTGCAGACTTTACAATCCTTCTCGTACGTGCGTTTGAGCTTGAATCGGATAACACCGAAAACTTTGCAGACGTAGCGGCCGCAGATTACTTTGCATCGGAGCTTGCGATAGCGCGAAATACCGGCATAGTAAACGGCATCGGTGATAATAAGTACGCACCGCGCAACACTATTACCCGTCAGGATATGATGGTAATCGTCTACCGCACGTTAAATAGCCTTCCCCTTGAGGTAGCGGAGCGTGAGCGGAGTGTCGGCGCGGCAATGAATGATAGTCCGGTGGACTATCAGAAC
>JAFQVE010000386.1 GCA_017408185.1 Oscillospiraceae bacterium
AGCGGAGCATCAGCTTCCGTATTATCCGATAACTCTCTGGCTTGACTTTAACGATGAAGAGCAGAGCGTAATTGATATGTACAAAACAGGCATTCAGACGCATACACAGGAAATGCTTGTCAAGTTTATGCTTGGTCAGGAGCCTCTCTCTAATTTTGATAAATTTGTTGAAGAGCTTAAGAGCATGGGTGTTGATGAAGTTCTCTCAGCATATGCATCTGCATACGACAGAGTAAAGTAGATTATATAAAAATGCAAAAAGGTTGTGACGAAAATTCAAATTCGTCACAACCTTTTCTGCTGCTTTTTGGCAATGCATTTTACAGATACACAATAAAAATCAGATACATCAGCGGAATTGTAATAACAGACAGTGTGTGTGATATCATCGTCATTGACGCGCCGGTTTTAGTTTCTCCGCCGTATGCTGCAGGATAAACTATTGTGTTAAGACCAAGCGGTGTTCCGAATGCAACCAGAGCCAGCGTCATAATTTCTTTGCTTGTACCTATGGCATTCAGTATCAGCAAAATAACAGCCGGAATAATAACAAGTCTAATAAACGAAGCTACATATACTTTCTTGTTGGATATAAGTTCTTTGAAGTTATATCCGCCTATCACAAATCCCGCAAGAACCATAGCAACAGGTCCCTGGCATTTCCCTGCACTTTCAAATGCATTAACCAGAAAATCCGGTACATATTGTGCCAAATTAAGAAGTCCGAATAACATACCCGTTATCAACGCTATCATCGGGGGTGTTAAAAATCCCTTTTTCAGATTATCAACTATACTTGCGTTTTCACTTTTTGGTATCAATATGTATAAGCCCCAGCTGCTGCACAAAACTCCAACTAAGAATACAAACAATGAATATTTATAGAAAAAATCCGTTCCCCATACGCCGAGGATTATAAAATTACCCATAAAGCCGTAATTCCCGAAGGTCATAGCATATTTGTAAATATTTCTTTGATATGCATTTTCAGGTGAGTCTATGTTTTTTCTTACAAAACATCGTGATAGCGGATAGGCAAGAACAATGGAAAATAAGGTGATTACAAACCCATACAGTATAAGACTTGCATTTTGTGTAAAAGTTTCAACAGTACACTTTGTCATCTAGTTGAACAAAGAAAGCGCGGGAACAAAGACAAATGTTTCAAGTTTCGCCATAACAATTCCTGAATTTTCAGGCAGCTTGCTTTTCTTTCTTAATAAAAAACCAACTGAAATTAAGCTGAACATCATCAGCATTTGTTTTAAAGTAAGAATAAAAATTCCCATATGACGCTCCTATGCTTTTAAATACGCAACAGCCGTTTTGCGTTTTGTGAAAAGATTTGTTCCTTTTCGCTGTCGGTGAGCAACGGGTCAAGCAGCACGCTTCCGATGAATGTGGCAGGGCTGCAGGTGGGAAAATCCGAACCGAAGAGGATTCTGTCAGCACCCACCTCATCAATTGCGCGGCGCAGCATACCGTAGCGGTGAGGGCCGAGTCCGGAAATGTCCAGATAATAGTTCTCAAACCTTTTCATGCGCTCGATATGGCGCATAAAGTCGGGGTATTCACCAGGATGCGCGCCGACGACGATAATATCGCGGTGATGTTGGAGCATATTATCCATTGAGTTATCATATTTATCCCAACTGTGAAGGCTCACAACCATATTATGCTTTGCAGCCTCATCAAGAAGATGAGAGAATTCTTCGGAGGAATAATCCTCCCATCCGTCAAGATATGGAACAAGCTCACCGATGAGATTTATTCTCAAAGAGGACATACGCCGGATTTCGGCGATTGATTCATCAACATAATGCGGATGCACGTGGAACCCGGGAACGTAAAAATCGCCGTACAGCTCACGAAGCTTCAGGGCAGCAGCATTGTTTTTTTGTATATCCGCCCAAGCTGTTTTTTTTGAAAGAGAGATTACCGAACCGCAGATTTTTGTAACATTGAGAGAGGCGAAAATTTCCCGCGTGTTGTCTGCACTCATCCGGCAGAAGTCCTTATGCGCGCAGATGTTTGTCCGCACATCTGAAAAAGGATGGGTGTGGAAGTCTATAATCTCAAAGCTCATCGTGGCTTTCCTCCGCAGAGTGTGATTTTCGTCTGTCGGTAGACTGCTTTCTGTATTCCTTAACCGTCATGCCGTACTTGTTTTTAAAATGCCGTGTGAAATTGCGCTCATCTCCGAAGCCGACCATGTCAACAAGCTCACGAACCGAAAAGTTGCGCTCATTTAAAAGGATTGCCGCGTGCGTAAGCCGCACATCAATGAGATGCTTTACAAGCGTTGTTCCGGTTTTTGTTTTGAATATGCGTGTAAGCTGTGCGTAGCTTATGTGGAGAAGCTGGGGAAGGGCGTTCACGGTGAAATCGATGTTTGAATAGTTAAGCTCTATAAGCTCTTTTGCATTGGCAACTATGTCAATTTCCATATCGGAAAGGGATTCCGGTGCAGAAGAAGACATATTCATAACAAGTATCTGCATAAAGGTCGAAAGCGTCATATAATACCGCAAGGAGATTGGAACATCTGCGGTGAAGAGCTCGGTTAAAAGATGTGTAACCGTCTGCGGGGATTTTGCCGTGCGAACCGGATTTTCTTTTGAAAAACCCATAGCCTTTCCCATATCGCGTGCCGAATCGTGAATTATCGAGAACCAGAAATAACACCACGGGTCAGATTTGCTCGGATAATACATATGCGTTTCATCAGGTGGGAGGAAAAAGAAATCTCCGGCGTTGAGCTGATACGTTTTTCCGTTGAAAACAAGAGTTCCGCGTCCTTCGCATACGTAGTGAAGCATATACGTCGGCTGGACGCAAAGGAATTTCTGGTAATCGTTTTTCTTTCGGAAGTCGTGAAATCCTATCTGTATAAAGTTGAGCGGACCGCGATCCTCCTTGTTAAAGGAAAAAACAGTGTTCTTTGAAAGCGCCATATATAATCACACTCCTTCACATTGTAAAAATGCCGGTGTCTTTTAAAAATCCTCAGGGTCGGGAATTTCCATAACTGCGCCGCCATTTTGTGCGGAAATATCTGCTATGATTCCCGGAATTGCCATATGTATACCGAGATCAACGTCAACCGGCGGTTCTGTGTCGTTTAAGATGCAGTCAACAAAAGACAGCACCATCTTTTTGTCCGCACCGCCGTGTCCCTCGGCACCTACCGAGCTTTCCTCCGGATACTGAAGCGTTACGGGAACATCAATTTTAGCTTCGAGCGTGCCGGGAATATCTGAAAATCTTGCAAAATAGTGCGCATCCTCAAGCGGCTTTGTCTTATCCGTTTCTACGGTTCCGCGTGTGCCTATAATCTCAAAATTATGGTCAAAGCCGACGTATGCGCCGAAGCAGATGAGTATTCGTATAACCGCGCCCTTTGCGGTTTTGAAGATTGCAACGCCGTTTTGTGCGGAAATTGTTTTATAAGGATTATACGAAACCTCCGGCACCATACACGAAACGCTTACGCATTTATCGTTTAATATGTAGAGCAGAGGGCCTAAATCATGGGTTAAATATTTAATAGCGGGATTGAAAGTGCGCCAGTGTCCGTCGGCAGGTTTGTCTTCTTCGAATTTAAGATAGTCCGTTGAGTGAAGATATTCAGCCTCTGCATAGATTGCCTCGCCGAGCTTTCCGGCTTCATACATCTTCTTCCACGAATCAATGAACGCCCACCAGCAGCAGTTCTCACCTGCCATATACTTAAGCTCCGGATGCGCCTTTACCGTCGCGCGGAGCTTTTTTGCTTCTTCGACGGAATTTACCGGCGGGATTTCGCTGAGAACGTGCTTTCCCGCTGCCATTGCTTTTTCAACGAACGGAACGTGACAAATGGCATCAGTAGCGATATATACGGCATCAATATCGGATTTTAAAAATTCGTCAAAATCCGAGAAGGAAAGAAGGTTGGAAACCTTCATTTCATCACGGAAGGTTTTCTCGGCTTCTTTAAGCTTTTCGGGGTTCTTGTCACAGATTGCGCGAAGCTGTACTTTTTCTTCACCTATAATTGTTTTTACAACATACGCGCCTCTGCCGAGACCTACTACACCGAGCTTTACAATATCTTTTTTCATCGGGCATTCTCCTCACTTTTTGGCTTTTATATTTATTGTTTTTTTACTAATTATAAAATATCAAAAAAACGGACAAAAAACAAGCGTTAAAAGAAAAAGCCGTAAACGATGCAATAAAAAGTCGGTTCTGAATAAAAATGCCGTAAACAATGCAATAAAAAGTCGGTTTTTTCGGGAAAAGAAGTGATATAATTACAGCATAAACAGGAAAGGAGCTCAAAGCATGAGCAAAAAAGCGTATTTTTATATTGACGATACAATCTGGGTACTCCGAGACCTCACAAGAACAAAACCGAAATCTCTTTTTGACACCCCTTTGTTTAAGGTTTTGAAAAAAGCATATGACGAATACGGACTTAAAACTCAGCTTAATCTTTTCTACCGCACGGATTCCTTTTACGGCAATGATGAATTTTCCCTTGCTGATGTCACTGATGCGTATAAAGCAGAGTTTGAAGCAGCTTCCGACTGGCTGAAGTTTGCGTTCCACGCAAAAGAAGAGTTTCCGGATTATCCCCACGTCAATGCAACGTATGAAGATATAAAGGATTTATTCAAGTCTATTGAAAAAGAGGTTTTTCGCTTTGCAGGTGAGAAATCGTTTACATACGGCGTATGCCCGCATTGGCTTCCGGTAAGCAAGCCGGGCGTTCAGGCTCTTTACGATTGCGGAGTGCGTATTCTTGATGTCACCGTAGGTGAAACGGAGGAATATAACGGCGATCCCAATTCGCTTCCCTACGGACATTCGTTCCGCCTTCTCAACAACAGACAGCCGGAAACACGTGTGTTCACGCGCGGCGGACGTAACACGGCAATTACAAGGTCTGTCTGCGGATATAACCATTTCACCGAGGACAGATTACCCTATACTCCAACTCTTAAAACGTTTAAGGATGAAGATACGGGGATGCTTTTTAAAAACTACTGCGTAACCTGCCTTAATCTTATAGAGTATAACGAGGTTGAGGGAGAATTTGAAAAGCTTGCCGATAAGGAATACATAGGCATCTGCGACCATGAGCAGTATTTCTATGAAGATTATTTCGCTTATCAGCCCGATTATGCGGAAAAGATTTATAAAATGTGCGAGATGCTGAAGAAAAACGGCTTTGAATATATGTTTGCCGAAGATTTGGTTTAATTTAATAAAGAAAGGTTAATTTTATGGATGTAATCAGATTTGTTGTATGCGGAGCGGGACAGCGCGGCGAGCTTCTCACAGAGCAGGTGCTCTCAAAGCTTCCCGGCGTTAAGGTCTCGGCGGTGAGCGACCCGTACACCGACAAGGCAGAAAAGCTTTGTGATAAGCTTTCTGAAAACGGCTTTGACCGCCCGAATGTGTACAGCGATTATAAAGAGATGTTTACCAAAGAAAAGCCCGATGCGGTGTTTATTGCAACAAGCTGGAGCGCACACGTTGAGATTGCGCTCTGCGCAATGGAAGCCGGGATAGCAGTTGCAATGGAGGTCGGCGGCGCTTATAACGAGGAAGAATGCCGCGAGCTTATCGCTACATACGAGCGCACAAAAACGCCGTTTATGTTTATGGAAAATTGCTGCTTTAACAAGGATGAGCTTCTTGCAACAGCGCTTGTCCGCAAGGGTGTGTTCGGAAAGCCTGTCTATTGCCACGGCGCGTATTCGCATGATTTGCGCGAGGAGATAGGCTACGGCAACATCCGCCGTCTTTATCGTCTGCATGAGTATACCACGCGCAACCGCGATAATTATCCGACTCACGACCTCGGTCCGATTGCAAAAATTCTCGGCATTAACCGCGGCAACCGTATGGTTTCGCTCTCATCCCGCGCATCTGGCTCGTTCGGGCTTTCGGAATATGTAAATAACAATCCGGAGCTTTCGGAAATACACGGCAGGGAGTTTAAGCAGGGCGATGTTGTTGAAACGCTTATCACCTGCGAAAACGGCGAGCTTATAAGCTTAAAGCTCAATACCACGCTTCCAACGTTCTATTCGCGTGAATTTACCGTTCAGGGAACACGCGGTATGTACAAGGCAGAGACGAACACCGTGGTTGTTGACGATATGGAGGATTTTAGCCACGACAAATCCCTTCTCGCAAACGGAAACCTCATCAACAATGCAAAAAACTATGAGGAATATCTCCCCGAGATGTGGAAAAAGGTAACTCCGGAGATTATAGAAGCCGGTCACGGCGGCTGTGATGTGTTTGAGTTTGAAGCATTCTGTGAGGCTCTCCGCGAGGGGAGGGAAATGCCGATAGACGTGTATGACGCGGCGGCGTGGATGTCAATTTCTTACCTCAGCGAAAAGTCAATCGCGCTTGGTGGTGCGCCTGTTGAAATCCCTGATTTCACAAGCGGTGCATATAAAACGCGTCCTATGTGCGATGTCGTTGAAATCTAACCGTAGTTTTACGGTTTTATATAAATAAGAACACTAAAAAGTATAAAAATGGGAGGAAAAATGACAATGAAAAGATTTTTATGTACTATTCTCGCAATCGCAATGGTAATATCAATGATTCCTGCAGTATTTGCGGAAGGAGAAACTGAAACAACAAGCCGTACCTATACGTTTTCGGCAAATGAAACAGGTGCAACGGCAGGCGGCGCGGTTACGGCAGTCAATAGCTTTGACTACAAGAGTAAAGGCAACG
>JAFQVE010000387.1 GCA_017408185.1 Oscillospiraceae bacterium
ATTTGCAGCCATTCCAAAATACATTAGTATTAAGACTTATGATATGAGGTGGCTTTTAATGGAAAACTCTTCCCGCAATATTCTTTATCTCAGCGGACAAATCGTCTCGGATATAGAATTTTCCCACGAATCTCACGGAACCCTCTTTTACACATTCAAGCTCGAAACGCGCAGACTTTCCGGAACATATGATATAATAAATACCATCATACGTCAGGAAACTGCCGAAGAACATAATCTGGCCGTCGGAGATTTTATCTCAACACAAAGCGAGCTCCGCTCGTTCAACCAAAAGACGGAAACCGGAAATCGTCTGATTATCTCGGCTTTCATAAAAGAGCTTACTCTTTGCGAAGAAAATACATACGAAAATGCGCTTCACCTGACGGGGACCATATGCAAAGAGCCTGTTTATCGCAAAACTCCGCTCGGACGCGAGATATGCGATATTATGCTTGCAACCAACAGAAAATACGGCAGAAGTGATTATCTTCCTCTCATTGTATGGGGACGCAACGCCCGAGCTGCCGGAACCTTCCGTACAGGAGACGTGATAACCGTCTGTGGCAGGGTGCAAAGCCGTGAATATACGAAGCTTATTGACGGAGTCGAAACAGTGAGAACAGCTTTTGAGGTTTCGGTTTCTTCTATTGAAGAGGTCTCGTTTGAGGAATAAAATTATACCCGCCGCAAATGCGGCGGGTGTTTTTCATGTTTATTTATATCTTATTCGTCGTAAGCCACTGCATCGTCAAAGAGCTTTTCAACCTCTTCCGACGGCTTCTTTGTCATAAGTGTAACCGCAACTGCAACAATGAGGCTTGCAACACTTCCCGGAAGAATTTCATATATTCCCGTGCTGCTGAGGAACGCAAGCCAGCAGATATCGACCACCGCACCGGTGAGAATACCCGCAACAGCACCCTTGAAATTAAAGCGTTTCCAGAAGAGGGAAAGCATAATCGTCGGACCGAACGCGGCACCGACTACACCCCAAGCATTTGAAACAAGACCCATAATAGATGCAGATGACGGATTTGCCGCAATCAAAAGTGCGATAACCGCAACTGCAAGAACAACAAAGCGTCCAACCCACAAAAGCTCTTTATCACTTGCCTTATTCTTGCGGATAACCGGCTTGTAAACATCACTTGCAAACGCAGAAGAAGCCGCAAGAAGCTGACTGTCCGCAGTACTCATAGATGCGGCAAGAATAGCCGAGAGAAGCACACCGGAAAGAAGCGGCGGGAATATCTTACGTACCATTTCAATGAATACAAGCTCATTTGCATTAATTGTCTCATCATATCCAAGGAAAAGGCGCCCAACAATACCGATAATTGCAGCAAAAAGAACGATAAGAGCTGTCCATGTGATACCGATTTTCGCCGACTTTTTAAGCTCCCTTTGTGAGCGGAGAGACATATAGCGGATTATAATATGCGGCATACCGAAGTAACCAAGACCCCATGCAAGACCGGAAACTATTTCCTTCCAGCTTGCAATCGGGTTCCAGAAATTCGGCTCAAGCGTTGCTATATTGCCCGCCATAGTCGGTGCATCAAGAACAAACGCCGCAAAAATCGGGGCTATAAACATCGAGCCGAGAATCAGAAGCCCCTGGAAAAAGTCCGTCCAGCAAACAGCGGAAAAGCCGCCAAGGAACGTATACCCGATGATGATAAATGCAGCTATGTACATTGCGACATGCGCATCAATACCTAAAACTGTATTGAAAAGTGTTCCACACGCCTTGATGCTTGATGCACAGTAAACCGTATATGCAACAAGAAAAACTATTGCACAAAGAATCTGCAATGCACGTGATTTTGAAAGAAAGCGGTTTGTAAGGTATTGAGGAATGGTGATAGAGTCATTCGCAACAATTGAGAACTTGCGAAGGCGAGGTGCCTGAACAAGCCAACTTATAGCATATCCGATGGCGAGACCTACCGAAACCCATACCTGACCGAGACCTGCAGCATAAATTGCCGTAGGAAGTCCCATAAGCACCCATGCGCTCATATCCGAAGCTCCGGCTGAAAGTGCCGAAACCCACGGACCCATCTGTCTGCCGCCGAGGAAGAAGCTCTTTTCTCCGCCGTTACGGTCACGGAAGAAGAAATACACGCCTATTCCGAGCATACAGAGAAGGTAAATTGAAAAAACAATAATTTCTGTCATTTTCCTATTCTCCTTTAAAAGTTAATATGCATAAGTATACCATAAAATGTTTAATTTGCCAATACTTTACTTGAAAAAACTTCTCCGGACGCCGAAACCCGGTGTCCGGATTTTTTTTAAATGCTGTTATTTCTTTCCACGCGCAGATGCTGCAACAACCTTCCAAAGAGCAATAAGTGCAATTACGTTCGGGATAACCATAAGGTAGTTGAAGAAATCCGTAAGCTCCCACACGAGATCATTTGAGAGAAGCGTGCCGAGAAAAATGAATACTATTGCAATAACGGAATAAATTACAACCGCCGTCTTGCTGTTCTTTGTGAGATACTGAACGTTGATTTTTCCGAAAAAGTTCCAGCCGATAATAGTTGAATACGCAAAGAAGAGAAGGCATATCGCAATAAACATATTACCGAAGCTTGTGCCGAACACACTGCCGACAGCCATCTGCATTGCATTCGTTTTCATAATACCCTGGGCTTCAATTGCCGCAACGTAATCTCCGCTTGCAAGAAGCCCGCCCTCTCCTACATAGAGCGTTGATATAACAACAAGAGCAGTCATGGTAAGAACAACAAATGTATCAATAAATACGCCTACCATTGCAACACAGCCCTGGTCATGCGGCTTTTCAACATTTGCCATTGCGTGTGCATGCGGAGTCGAACCCATACCTGCTTCATTCGAGAAGAGACCGCGCTTTGCGCCCTGACTGATTGCCGTTTTAAGAGCATAACCGATTCCGCCGCCGATGAGCGCATCAGGCGTAAACGCATACTTGAATATCGCGCCAAAGGTTTCCGGAATGTACTTAATGCGTGCAACAATAACAACAAGACCTCCGAGAAGGAAGAGACAAGCCATTATCGGAACAAGCTTTTCCGTAACGGATGCCAGTCTTTTGACTCCGCCGATGAAAATGAACGCGGATACTGCGGCAACTATGATACCGATAATCCATCCGTCAATACGGAATGCTGTGTAGCATGACTCCGCGATGGAGTTTGACTGTACCATTGAGCCAAAGAAGCCGAGAGCAACAGTGATTGCCACTGCAAAGAAAATTGCAAGGAAAGTTCCGAAACCGTTGGGAAACGCTTTCTTTATGTAGTAAACCGGACCGCCGTGAATTTCCCCATTTGCATCAGAAACACGGGTTTCCTGGGCAAGAACCGCTTCTGCATAAATCGTAGCCATACCCAAAAATGCGATAATCCACATCCAGAAGATAGCACCGGGACCTCCGACGAGTATCGCACCCGATGCGCCGACGATATTGCCGGTACCGACCTGTGCCGCAATTGCCGTTGCAAGTGCCTGGAACGAGGTGAGGCCACTGCCGTCTTTGTTGCCGAAAAGCTTGATGTTGCCGAAAACCTTTTTCATACCTTCGCCAAAGCAACGAACCTGCACGAAACGAGTTTTGACCGTAAAGAAGAGACCTGCTCCCACGAGCAGAATGATGAGAATGTAGTCCGCAAGAAAGCCGTTTGCCTTCTGGACCATCGCCAAGAGTGAGTCAAGAAATGCCTGCATGATTTGTTCCTCCTGAAAATTATATTTTGGACCGAAAAACAGAAAATGCGTTTTCCGGCACAATAAAAAATGCCGCAATAATGCAGCAACTCCGAAAAACGCATACAAGGATGTGGGATTCGTATGTGTTTTCTCCGTTCTTTTGCCTGAGAGATTCAGCAGAATGCTCTGCCTTACACCTTCGGCACTCATTTAAGAGATTCTCCGGAGCCCCCTCCGCTTTCAGTCTCTTCCGATTCTGAAAGTTTCATCGGGCAATATTCAATTGCATATATAATAACACACTTTATATCATAATGCAACTGTTTTTCGCAAAAAATTTATAGACCCATTTTGATTATTCGAAACAAACAGGAAATGATGCGGCAATAGCACTTGATTTTTCGGGCGATTTGCGGTACAATACATGGGAACATAATGAAAAGAGGTCCTTTAAATTGCAAAGCAAAACAAACAAACTATTCACCAATCCGTATTTCGTCACCTTCGCGGCACTTCTGTGCTGTGCGCTCTGGGGCAGTGCCACTCCGTTTATCAAAATAGGGTACGAGCTTATCCTCCCCGTGCGCAATGTCCCGTCAACCATTCTCTTTGCCGGCGTCCGCTTCTTCCTTGCCGGTATTCTCACAATTCTCATTTACAGCATTGCACGCAGGAAGTTCCTTTGCCCACAAAAGCGCAATTGGAACAAGGTGCTGACCGTCAGCGCATTCCAGACCGTTCTGCAGTACATATTCTTCTACATCGGTCTCGCCAATACCTCCGGTGTTAAAGGTACGGTAATCAGCGGATGCAACGTTTTCTGTTCAATCCTCATCGCAAGCCTTCTCTTCCGTCAGGAAAAGCTTACGGCAAAAAAAATAATCGCCTGCATCGTTGGCTTTGCAGGGATTATCCTTATCAATATGAACGGTCTTGATTTTAATATGAACTTCTTCGGTGACGGGTTTGTATTCTTCTCCACCGTGTGCTACGGAATGTCCTCCACGCTTATCAAAATTTATTCCAAGGATGAGGACCCGGTTATCATCAGTGGGTATCAGTTTGCCATCGGCGGACTTCTCATGGCGATCGGCGGACTTTTATTCGGCGGTGTGATTGAGCTTAGCGGTGGCGCGGCAATCGGTGTGCTTATTTATCTCGCATTTCTTTCGGCAATTGCATATTCCCTCTGGGGCGTGCTCTTGAAGTTCAACTCCGTTTCGAAGGTGACGGTTTTCAGCTTTATGATCCCCGTTTTCGGAGTACTTCTGTCCTCGCTTCTTCTCTCCGAGCAGAGCAACGTTTCACCGATAAACCTCGTAATCACACTCGTTTTAATCTGCACGGGAATACTTTTGCTTAATTATAAAAAGAATTAAAACCTTATCACCCATGAAGCAATTTTCCGGAAAGCTCTGTACAGCGGATTTTCCAATTCTTTTCCCGCATCGCGAAGCTTTCCTCTTATATCAATATTCTGTGGACAATGCTGTTCACACTTTCCACAGCCAATGCAGTTTGACGCAGCTGTGGAGTTTTTTCTCATTGCGGTACACATAAAATAATCTCTCATTCCGGCAAACTTGCTGTCAGAATACACTCTGTTGTATGCCGCAAATACGCCCGGGATATCCACGCCCTTCGGACACGGCA
>JAFQVE010000388.1 GCA_017408185.1 Oscillospiraceae bacterium
GCCGCAATCGGAAGGTCAGGATATGCGCGCCGTGCCATTTTGCAATAGGTTGTCATCGCACGATCCGGGCGCTTCCCCATAACTCCTCCGGGAGTATAATCGTCGCGCTTTCTTCTGTGCTTCGCAACGGTATAATGAGCAACCATGGAATCAATATTTCCGCCGGTGACAAGTATACCGAGACGCGGTTTTCCAAGCGCACGGAAAGCATTCACGTCCTTCCAGTCCGGCTGTGACAGAATCGCCACGCGATAGCCCGCACTTTCCAGCACGCGCGATATAACGGCAACACCGAAGCTCGGATGATCAACATAGGCATCTCCTGTAATATACAGAAAATCATACCATTCCCATCCGCGTTCTTCCATATCTGCCTTACATACGGGCAAAAAACCGTTCACTTCTACATTTCCTCTCTGCGCATTTTCATCTCGCGCCATTCATCGCGCGTTATAAGTATCTTTCTCGGCTTTGAGCCTTCAAATTCGCCTACTATCCCGCGTTCTTCCATCTGATCGATAATGCGCGCGGCACGTGAATAACCAAGCTTCAAGCGGCGCTGCAGCATAGAGGTTGATGCCTGTCCTGATTCTACCACAACATCAATCGCCGCATCGAGCATTTCATCGGCATCGCCGTCGTCAAATACGCCTCCGCCGCCCTCGCTGCTCTCTTCGCTCTGCTGAGCCTGCTTTTCAATCTGGTCAATAATCTCCTGCGAATATTCCGCAGTACCGTTCTGTTTTACGTAATTTACAACGGCTTCAACCTCATCCGATGAGATAAAGCATCCCTGAACTCTGGTTGCCTTTACCGCTCCTATCGGCTCATACATCATATCACCCTTGCCGATAAGCGCTTCTGCGCCGGCACAACCGAGGATGATGTTTGATTCAAGCTTTGATGATACGGCAAACGCAATTCGCGACGGAACGTTTGCCTTGATAACGCCTGTGATAACATCTGCCGACGGACGCTGAGTTGCAATTATAAGGTGCATACCTGCCGCACGCGCCATCTGCGTAAGGCGGAGGATAGAGGCTTCAACGTCTTTTTTCGCAACCGTCATAAGATCGGAAAGCTCGTCAATAACAATTACAATATTAGGCATCGGATCAGCCTCGCCCGTCTTCGTAACATGGTTATTATAGCCTTCCATATTGCGAACACCGCTTTTTGCAAACAGGTCATATCTGCGCATCATTTCAACAACTGCCCACTGCAGAGCACCGGATGCCTTCTTCGGGTCTGTAACAACAGGTATGAGAAGGTGCGGAATGCCGTTGTAAATGCTAAGCTCAACCACCTTCGGGTCAACCATGATAAGACGCACCTGCTCGGGAGATGAGCGGTAAAGCAGGCTTACGATAAGCGAGTTTACACACACAGACTTACCGGAGCCTGTGGTACCCGCAATAAGCATATGCGGAAGCTTTGCAATGTCGGAAATAATGCACTTACCGGTAATATCCTTACCAAGCGCAAACGCAACATTGCTGTCATTTTTCGTAAACTCATCCGAAGCAATAACCTCGGAGATGTTGACAACCTGAACGGTTTTATTCGGCACCTCAATACCAATGAGGGATTTACTCGGAACCGGCGCGATAAACACGCCCGTAACGCCGAGAGAAAGCGCAATATCATCGGCAAGGTTGGTGAGCCGTGAGAGCTTGACGCCCGCATCAAGCTGTACCTCAAAGCGAGTTACCGAGGGGCCTCTTACGATATTTACAACCTTTATATCAAGACCGAAGCTCCGTATCGTCTCGCCGAGCTTTATTCCGACACTCTGAAGCTCAGAGGATGCTGATGTTGTTTTTTCCACCGTCGGCGGGTCGAGAAGCGACAGCGGAGGATATGCATACATTTCTCTCGTTTCTGCCTCGAGAGCCTCCTCCGGAACGGCAAAGCCGTCGCCGCTTGCCACAACTTCGTCGCGTTTCTCCAGTTCTTTTTTCTCGCTCTCTTCAATCGCGGCGATAACGTCACGTGCAAAGTTTTCTTCATTTATAAGAACATCTTCATCCCGCATCGGCGGCTCTTCTTCCGGAATCTCCGGTACAGGCTCTTCTTCCGGTTCTTTTTCTTCGTTGTGCTCTCCCATAAGAACCTCGGCAGGGGTTTTTACGTTTGACTCTGCAAGCGCAAATCCCTCTTTTTTCTTAGGCTCCGGCTCTTTTTCTTCGTTTTCTGACGGTGTTACGTCATCAAGCGGAATGTCAATTATTCTGCGCTTGCGGCGCGGCAATCTTATTTCCGGCTCTTTTTCAACAACATCCTCTTCTTCGTATTCTTCATACTCAACCTCATGGTGCATTCCCGAAATAAAGGAACGGATAGCGTCATATACATTCATTATTGTAAGGTTGAATGCGGTAAGAAGAACAAAAAGCGCGGCGGTTATAAGCAGAATTACCGTTGCAATACGGCTTATCCCGGTTATCAGAAGCGCCGTAGGATATCCGGCAAGCACCCCTCCGTGGGATGCCGTCATTTCTGCCCAAGACAGGTCCGTTGTTCCTACAAACGCATGGGCAACAGCGGCAGAAAGATACGGAATAAGCAACGCGCAGACAACACGCCACTTAACCGGTTTTCCGCGGCTTATTATGAGAAGCCCCGCAACGAGGATAAGTGCAAACGGAAGCACGATAAATCCGACGCCGACAGCGCCGCGGGCGAAATTCCCCAAAAAGTTTATTACACCTGCATCCACTCTGAAAAGAGCGAGGAACGTAAGGAGGGATAAAAACAGCGCAAGAAACGCCCAGCGTTGGTTAAGCTGTGCCCTTCTTTTTTGAGTTATGCGCTTTGATGCTGCC
>JAFQVE010000389.1 GCA_017408185.1 Oscillospiraceae bacterium
ATATGTGCGCTCGGCGATATGCGTGAGCTTGGAGAAAACGCGGAAGAATTTCACCGGCAGGTTGGTGAGTTTGCAGCTGCGTGCGCCGATATGGTATTTGTCACCGGAGAATATGCAGAAAGCTACCTTGCCGGTGCAGGCGAAAAATGTATAATCTGTGAGGATAAAAAGAGTATTGCAGCTAAGCTTTCAGAACATTTGAAGGCAGGAGATGCACTGCTTGTAAAGGGCAGTTACGGGACGAAAATGTGGCAGGTGCTTGAACATCTGCAGGGTGAAAGGGAGTAGGAAAAATGATTGCGGAATATCTCGCGGCGGCAGGACTGGGCTTTGTGATTACATATCTTTTCGGAAAGGTGCTGATTCCGTACCTTCGCAAGCTCAAGTTCGGACAGAAGATTCTTGAAATAGGTCCGAAATGGCATATGGGAAAGCAGGGAACCCCGACGATGGGCGGAATAATGTTCATTATCGGAAGCGGTGCCGCAGCAGTGCTTGTCGGTGTGCCGTATATGATACAGGGCGACCTGCGGCATATAATTGTGTTTTTGTTTGCGGCGGTGTTCGGCTTTATCGGCTTTATTGATGACTATGCCAAGATAATGAAGAAGAAAAACCAGGGGCTTACCGCGATACAGAAGCTTCTTCTGCAGCTTACGTCTGCGGCGGTATTTCTCTCTTTGCTGAGAGTTCTGGGAGACCTCACACCGGCATTCTATATTCCTTTCTTTAATATTACGATAAGCGTCTCATGGGTTCCGTATTTGATAATAATGCTTCTTGCTATTGTCGGAACGGTAAATGCAGTTAACCTGACCGACGGAGTTGACGGTCTTGCTACGAGCGTTACAATGCCGGTTGCTTTGGTGTTTGCAATAATCGGCGCTTATATGGCATACTCAACAGTCGGTATTTTTGCATCTGCGCTTTTCGGAGCGCTTGCGGCATTTCTTATTTACAACTTCAACCCCGCAAAGGTGTTTATGGGCGATACCGGTTCGTTGTTTCTCGGCGGTGCGGTGTGCAGTATGGCTTTTGCATATGATATGCCGCTTGTTCTTCTCCTTATGGGAATCGTTTATATCGCAGAGGCTCTTTCTGTTATTCTTCAGGTATCATATTTTAAGCTTACTCACGGAAAACGTCTGTTTAAAATGTCGCCGATACATCATCATTTTGAGATGAGCGGATGGAATGAAAAGAAAATTTGTGCAATTTTTATGACTGTTTCGGCGATAGGTGCGCTTGCGGGATTTGCGGGTATTATGGGTAAGCTGTTTTAGTTTTAAAGTGAGGGGTATATATGGCAAGGAAAACGAGCGTATCGCAGAACGGCAAAACCCGTGCTGTGCGAGGAACGATAGATTATCCTTTTCTTATTCTCGTGATTGTGCTTATGGGAATAGGTCTTCTTATGCTGTTTTCGGCGAGCTTCGCCACGGCATATTATGAGGGGCTTCCTTCAACATATTATTTTACACGTCAGGGAATATTTGCGCTGTCCGGTATTGCAATAATGATTATTGTAAGCTTTATGGATTATCGCATTTTCCGTATGTGGTCTCCGGTTTTTATGATCGGAACAATCGTGTTGCTTGTGCTGGTTCTTTTCATAGGAAAAGGAAATTTTGGTGAAAAACG
>JAFQVE010000390.1 GCA_017408185.1 Oscillospiraceae bacterium
CCCGAAACGGTCACTTATGCCGATACAAATGATTTCTGGAAGTGGAGCTCGGATACGTTGTCTTCTGCGGCAACCTTTGACACCTTCGGAATAAATGCACCGTCGTTGAAGGATGAATGGCTTGCCCTTGAAATCAATGTGCCGAAGGCAGGAAAATATGATATAACTCTTGACCACGGAAGCGGAAAGACAAGCGGCGCAAAGCGTGCCGCAATGTGGATTCTTCCTTGTGATACGGCAGACATTGCTTCTTCTTTGTTGGAAGACAGTGCTGTGGCGGCAGAGCTTTCCTTCTTTAATCCATCACAGTCTGCAGATAAGATTACGGTATCGAGTGATGCAGGCGGATACTACTTCGGCGAAGCAGGAAAATACCTTGTTGTGTTCAAAGCTCTTGAGGGCGGCGGCGCAGCATCAGATAGCTTTGCAATGTATCCCGGAAACATAATTTTAGACGGTGGAGACAGCGTTGTACCTGTCTGCACAAAAATAGAGTGGATAGATAAGAGTAACGTCAAAACAACTGTTGTTATGTCCGACGGCGAAAAAGCTGATCTTTCGGGTGCCGAGATTACTTATTCAAGCACAAATCCGGATGTGGCAGAGATAAATGCCGCAAGCGGAGAGATAACTGATAAAACAGTTGGTGATACCGAAATATTGGTTTCCGTAAAGACTGATGAATGGGAAACTGAAGCGTCACTTGCATATAGTGTAAAAACGGTTCTTGCAGGTGCATCATATTCGGGAATAACAGTTGCTTACGGAACATACAGCGGTCCCGGTTATGAGTTTGCAAGAGGTGTAGACTGGCCTTCAACTGTGACATATGAGCTCACGAGAAATTTCTGGCAATGGCATTCATCGTCTGTTTCCCAGAATGGAGGAAGCAGAGCAGATTTTAACTGGAACTACGGTATTCAGATTCCTGCAGGAAAAAATGATTGGACAGCCATTGAGATAAATGTTCCTAAGGCAGGAAAATATGAGGTCCTTCTTGAATACGGGAGTGCCAAATCAAGCGGTGCAGCAGAAACAGGTGTGTGGATATTAAATCCCGGAACAGAGGATGTTGCAGGCTCACTCAAAAAGGAAACTGCGCTCACAACAAGTCTTTCCTTTATGAATGCAGCACAGTCCTCAAGTCTTGTAAAGGTAGAGAAGAGCCTCGGTGAATTTAATTTTGAAACCGAGGGAAGCTATATCGTTGTTTATAAGAGCCTTTCGGGTGGTGCAATGTATCCCGGAAAGATAACTCTCAAGGGCGGCGATGATTCGGTTATGATGTCTGCTGATATCAAATGGCGTGCAGGCGGTGCTGATGTTGTTGTAATCAATTCAGACTGCTCCGAAAAAACGCCTTTTGGTGCTCTTGTGAAGTTTGAAAGCTCTGACCCCACAGTTGCATCAATTGACGAGGCAACGGGTGACATTACCGAGCATAAAATCGGTGAAACTATAATTACTGCAACGGTAGCATTTGATGATTGGAGCTATGAGGTTTCGGAAAAGTATGTTATATCAACCGAGCCAAAAGCTCCCGTTGCACCTTCGGAAACGGTGCTCGAATATGATTTTGTAAACATAAGCTCCGATTGGGGAATGGACAAAAACCCCAATACAGATGCAGAGCGTGACCAGGATGTGCGAAACATCACCTATGAATACACAAGCTCAAAGGGTGAAGGAAACTGGGAATGGTTTGGTGCAGGACACGTGCCCGGTCCACTTCATGTACTTGCATATGTCTATACAGGTGCAGACGGAAGACTTTCTCTCTATGAGAGAAAAGACCAGTGGATGGGACTTACAATTAAAGTTCCAAAAGCCGGAAAATATGCTGCAAAGCTTGAGTATGTAGTGTACAACAGCGGATACGGTACTTCCGAGCTCTACGTTTTCCCCAAGGGGACGATAGACGAGGCAAAGGCTTCGCTCACACCGAAAAATCTTATAGGGGAAGTTTCTTTCCGGGATAATTCCGCATCAAGTCTTACAATAAAGGAAAAAGACCTTGCTCATATTGACTTTGACGAGCCGGGCGAATATGTGCTTGCTTTCAAGGCAACTGCGGCAGGTACAATGTCTCCGAGAAAGCTCACACTTGACGGTAAAAACACTCTTAAATCGGTGAGCTTCCGTCTTGCTGATTCAAGACAGGCAAAGCTTAATTTCGGTGAAGTTGCAGAAACTGTGTTTGCGGCAAAGAAGCTTGACGGAACAGTGCTTGGTGAGGATGAATGTGAAGTTATTTTCACATCATCGGATACAAGCATTGCAACAATAGGAAGTGACGGAAAGATTACGGCTGTAGGCGATGGCACGGTTACAATCTCCGCAATTGCATCGGACGGAGCAGGAAGCTATTCTGCAAGCATTGAGATTCAGGCAACAGACAATACGGGAATAGCTTCGGCTAAGCTTAAAGCCGCGACGGATATGTATGTTGGCGGCAAGGCAAAGACTACCTTCTACGCTGTTATGAACAGTGGAAACGAGCTTCGTGTGAATTCAAGGGATGTGAGATATATATACTCAACTCCCGGAATTGTTTCCGTTGATGCAGACGGAATGGTAACGGCACTTTCCGAAGGTGAAACCGAGGTAACTGCAACGGCAGAATTCCGGGGCGAGACTATAAGTGATACAATCACGATAAAAACAATGGTTCACGAGGGAAAGAAAGCTTCCACTTACTACACAACCGAGAAAAGAAATGCGGCAAAGACGAATTCCGAAAAATATTCTTGGGCAAAAGAAATCGTAAGAGAGGCAACTGCCAAAGCAGATGCTGTCAGCGAAAACTACGAACGCCTTTATGACCTCATTCCCGGTGAAGGAATCCCTCGCTCACGTCAGATAGGTGCACCGGGAGACCCCGAATATAATATGTGCCGCTACTGTGGAGTTAATGTTGTGGGAAAATATGGCTCAAGCGGTGTCGGCGGATGGGTTATAAACGGAATTTCAAGACCGTGGAAGGTACAGTGCCCCGATTGTAAGAGATTCTTCCCGTCAAACGATTTTGCTCTATTAAAGGAGCGAGGAACAAACGAGCACGGCTATTATGACCGTGAGCTTGCAATTGCGGCTAATGCCGAGGCTGTTGCAAGGGGAGAAAAGGATGCACTTCATAACGACCTCTATCCCGAGGTTTCGGAAAGCACAACCGTAAATGTCGGTCGGGGACTCCGTCCGGGTGAATCGGCGGAAACCTGGGGCGTTGACGACGGCTGGGGCTATATTCCTAAAGACGAAAACGGAAATCCCTATAAATACGGTGATGCTATTGAACGCCATTGCTGGATTGCACTTTTCCACTATGAATTTATGGCTGATGCGATAGGATATATCGAAGATCTTTCAAAGGCCTATGTCTATACAGGCGATGTGAAGTATGGAAGAGCAGGTGCAATTCTTCTTGACAGAATGGCGGATGTATGGCCCGGATATGACTTTAAGAACTTCAACGTTGACGGAAAACGTGTGTTCTTCAATACAGACGGCGGAACGATTTACGGAAAAATTCAGGGTATGATAAACGACTGTGGTTTTGCATGGTCAAATGTTCTCCACGCAGATGCTTTCTATCCTATGCTTACAGACACACAGGTAATTAACTTCCTTTCGGAAAAGGCAGAAAAGTTCGGTCTTGAAAATGACAAGACAAGCTCTCAGAAGATTTGGGAGAACTGGGAAAAGGGCATAATTCACGAGTCCTTTGAAAGCGTGCAGGAAGGAAACTTTGACGGTAACTTCGGACAGATTCATCAGCTTCTCGCAGCGGCGGCACTCATTATTGACAAAGAACCCGATGCCGAGGAAATGGTAAAGTGGTTATATAAGACCGGCGTTAAGGGGGATAAAAACTCAATTGACGGCGGAAGCATATCAAATCAGCTTATAGATATCATCGACCGTGACGGAATGGGACATGAAGCAAGCCCCAACTACAACAGCACGCAGATAAAGGGGCTTTCAAAGGTTGCGGAATATCTCAAGGACTATAAGGATGAATACAACCTTTATAAGAATGCAAAGTTCCGTCAGATGTTTATGTCATATCTGTCTATTGTAAGTGTCGGCTCTCACCATGTTCACGTCGGAGACTCGGGTTCTGTGGCAGACACGGAATTCATTCTCGGTGTTGATACATATGCTCCGCATTTCAAGCAGTTTAAAGACGACCCGCAGATGGGAAAGAAAATAGCTCAGTACATCTATATGGTAAACGGAAATACTGCCGAGGGACTCAACTACGGAATATTCGATGAGAACCCCGAGCAGATGGAAAAGGATATCCTCGCTCTTATTGAGGAAAATCCCGAACCTGTGAGCGAAATGATGACAGGCTATGGCTTCTCCATTCTTCGTGACGGAAAGAATTATACCTCTGCAAGTGAAACAGATGCAAAGAACAATCAGCGTGACTTCTGGATTTACTATGGTATAAACGGCGGTCACGGCCATCCGGATACACTTAACCTGGGCGTTGAGGCATATGGATTGAATCTCGCCCCGGAGATGGCATATCCTCCAAACACGGGAGCAGACCCGAACAGACTTCAATGGGTATCTGCAACGATTTCTCACAACACCGTTGTTGTTGACGATGATAATCAGGGCGGTTTTTCAACGATCGTAGGTGAGCCTTTGCACTTTGACGATGCAGGAAAAGTCAAGCTTATGGACGTTGATGCACCGAAGGCATACGGTCAGACCGAGGAATACAGAAGAACGGTTGTTATGATTGAGGCAAATGACGATGTTTCCTACGGTGTGGATTTCTTCCGTGTCAAGGGTGGAAATAAGCACACTTACAGCTTCCACGCTCAATCTGAAAGTGCAAGTGCGGTAAATGGACTTGATTTCACAACGGTAAGAGATGAGAACGGTAACTATGTAACGGGTGCACAGGTTGATGAAAACGGAAACTATATAGGTACATATGCCGGTGTTGATACCGAATACGGTGAAGACCCGTGGACACAGTCTACCTGGGTTTATGAAACAAAATACCCGAGAGGATATACGTGGATGAAGAATGTCCGCCGCGACAATTCTCCTGCGGAGAACTTTACTGTTGATTTTGAAATCACAGATTACCGTAAATCTGTTGCAGACAGTAAGGATCTGCACCTGCGTCTTACACAGCTTAATAACTTCACACCGGATGAGGTTGCAATAGTGGGCGGTAATGTTCCCGTTAAGCGTGCAAACCGTTTTCTTCCCGAAACTCTTGAGTTTGTTCTCACTCAAAGAGAGGGAGAGGATCTTGATTCACTCTTCACAACGGTTTACGAGCCTTATAAGGGCGAGGCATATATTGAGTCAATCGTTCCCGTCACAATAACAACGGCGGAGACGGAAAAGGACGGAGATACTGCCAGAGCAGTAAAGGTAACTCACACAAGCGGCAGAGTTGACTATGTTGTCTATGCAACAAACAATAAGATTATCTACTCGGTCAGCGATGGCGGAAACAAGGTGTTTGACTTCCGTGGCTTTGTGGGTGTATACAGCCTCAACGACAGCGGTGCTGTTATTTACAGATATGTAAATGATGGAGATATAATCGGCGAAGAGACAGGAAAAGCCGCATCCTATAAGGGTGAGGTTGTAACCTTTGAAAAGACACTTACCACAAATAACTATATTGATGTAAAGCTTGATTGCGACGATATTTCCGATATAGTGGGAAGACACATCTATATCAGCAATGGAGGAGAGCAGAACGCAGTTTATGCAATCAATGATGCAACGCCGCTTGAAAACGGAAATGTACGTCTCGATATAGGAATGATATCTCTTATCCGTGGACATCAGGATATAATGGATACCGATGCAGGCTATGTTTATAACATAAGTGAGAGACAGAAGTTTACCATCCCCACATCCTTTGTTGATGAAAAAGCCCCCGTTATTGAAGATGTAAGCGAAAATCTTACAGCCTCTGTAGGCGGAACAATAAGCCTCACCATCAAGGCAGAAAGCTCCGTTGAAGGAGTAAAACTTGAATATGTCGGAAGGACTTTGCCGAGAGGTGCTTCAATAGATTCCGAAACGGGTGCTATTGTCTGGAAACCTTCTGCATCCCAGGTAGGCGATAACCACTTTGCGATAACGGTTCTTGACTCCGACGGACGTGAGAATACAATTCACTTCAATATCAAGGTATATGGTTCAACGGGCGGAGCTTCCGGTGGCGGAGGAGGTACGACCACAACAACACCCTCGGATGAAAAGGAAAATGATGTGGGGAACGGAGATTCCGACGTTCCGCAAACTCCGGATTCGGAAAATGTCCGTTTCACGGATCTCGGAAATCATGCCTGGGCAAAGGATGCAATAAATGCTCTTGCTGATGCAGGTATCATCAAAGGAACAAGTGAAACAACCTTCTCACCGGGCAATAACATCACACGTGCAGACTTTGCAATTCTCCTTGTTCGCGCATTCGGTCTTTCAAGCGACAACGAAGAGAATTTTGCAGACGTTGATGCTTCAGACTACTTTGCAAAAGAGCTTGCGGTCGCCAGAAACACAGGACTTGTCGGCGGAATAGGAGATAATAAGTATGCACCTCGTGAAAACATCACCCGTCAGGATATGATGGTGATCGTATACCGTGCAATTAAGGATGTCCTTGCCGCGACACGGAACGACACACAGGTCGTTTCCTACGAGGACGCAGACGATGTTTCCGACTATGCAAAAGAAGCAGTGTCGGCACTTATAAGCGCAGGGCTTGTAAACGGAAAGAACGGCAAAATCGCACCCACCGATTACACAACAAGAGCAGAGGTCGCAGTACTGATTAAGAGAATACTTGATTTTACGACAGAAAAGTAAAATAAAGCGGTCGGTTTTCCGATCGCTTTATCTTTGGTCGCAGAAAGTTCTGCGGTATGAAAAATGCCGAAAAGATTATTAAAATCAAAAGGATTCTATAGAATAAACATACTTCCCGAAAATGAAATTTTGTTGATTTTATGTCCGGAAAGTGATACAATGCATAGGTAGATGTTTGCGGACATTGGTCGTTTTTAAAATGAATGGTGTCAACGGCGATAATTTAACGCCGCAAACCCTGAAAATAAAGGAGAAGTAGATAATTATGAAACTTGGTATAGTCGTTCATGCGCCAATTTCATATAAGTCTATATATCCTTATAAATCTCTCTAAATGGCTATAAAAAAAGGATTGTCACAAGAGCAGAATTCTATATATTCCCGTATAACACTATATATTTCATAAAAAATTGGTGTCGGAAATGGTGTCAGGCGTGATATGATAAAAAGAGTTTGACACACAACTTAAAAACAAAATCAAATTAAAAGTCTACTTTAATTCGATAGTGATCGACTTGGATAAATGAAAATATGGTGTATAATTGTAACTGATAAGGGGGGGTGCTATGAATGATTATATTTTTGGTAAAAAAATTTATAAAATGCGCACCAATGCAAAGTTGTCACAGAGCCAGCTTGCAGAGATGCTTGGTGTTTCTAATAAAGCCGTTTCAAAATGGGAAAACGGAAGTGCAAAACCGCATGTTGATATGATAAAGAAACTTGCGGCAGTATTCAATATGTCAGTTGACGAATTGCTCTCTTTAGAAGTGAATAATAAAGAGATTCAAATTACAAAAATTGTAATCACCGGTGGTCCGTGTGCTGGTAAAACTACAGCAATGAGTTGGATACAAAATGCATTCACAGAGCTTGGTTATTATGTGGTATTTATCCCCGAAACAGCAACAGAACTCATTACTGCAGGGATTGCGCCTTGGACATTAAATAGTAACCTTGATTATCAGATATGTCAGATAAAGTTGCAGCTTGAAAAGGAAAAAATCTATCGCAATGGTGCACAAAGTGTATTTAATTATGATAAGGTTTTAATTGTCTGTGACAGAGGAACAATGGATAACAAAGCATATATGTCCGACTTGGAATTTTCACAAGCAATGACAAATCTTAAACTAAACGAAACCGAGTTGAGAGATGAATATGATGCTGTGTTCCATTTGGTAACTGCCGCAAAAGGGACTGAAGAGTTTTATACTCTTTCTAATAATCAAGCGAGAACGGAAACTGTAGAAGAGGCTGCTGCGATGGATGATAAACTCATTGCTGCATGGACAGGACATCCCCACTTAAGAGTTATTGATAATAGTATGGGCTTTGAGGATAAAATGAAAAAGCTGATTTCGGAAATCTCTGCTTTCTTAGGCGAACCGGAACCATATGAAATAGAACGAAAATTCCTGATTGAATATCCGGATATAAAGCTTTTGGAAACAATTCCTAATTGCCGCAAAGTCGAAATTATACAGACATATCTTAACTCCACTCTTAATGAAGAGGTACGTGTACGCCAACGTGGCGAAAATGGCAATTACATATATTTTAAAACAATAAAACGAACAATTTCCGGTACTAAACGAGTAGAAATTGAAACAAGGCTCTCAAAAGATGAATATCTTACCTTGCTAATGAATTCTGATACAAGCAAAAAACAAATTCGTAAAAATAGATATTGCTTGACTTATGATAATCAGTACTTCGAGATTGATGTTTATCCCTTCTGGAGTGACAGAGCAATTGCAGAGATAGAACTATGC
>JAFQVE010000391.1 GCA_017408185.1 Oscillospiraceae bacterium
ACTTTTCTGCTACGGGAAAATGGAGTCTGCATATTCTGAAGCGGCGGGAGCCGGAATGCCCGAATATTTTAACAGCAGTGTAAAATACAGAAACGTACTTGAGATTGACGGCGGTATGGTAACCGTCAACGGAGGAACTCTTGAAGCAGGACGCTCCAAAAAAATGTGGGTATTTGACGGCAAGGACGTCTATAACTTAAGACATCTTCTTGAATATACCATCCAGTTCGGCGTCCTCGGTCTTGCAATCGGCGCAAGATATGACGGCTATGCATGGCAGCAGGTAAACGGCGATTGCATAACGGTAAACAACGGAACCCTTATGATAAATGATGGTATATTCTTAGGCCGTGGATTTACAAATCTCGAAACATATGTAAAGCCAAACGATACCGACGTTGATGTTGAGTTTTCCCGCTCTGCTTGCTTATGGCTTCTTGGCGGCAACACAATCATAAACGGCGGTATCTTCTGGGGCAGAGGCAATGCAGATGTCTTTGGCAATTTGAAGAATGCCAATGTATCGGTAAAGAGTGGAACCTTCAGTACAAACCACCTTCGCGTTTTGTTGGTTCCGACTATAAATGTCACCACATACGGTTATTATTGTCCGTATGTCATAGGTCACGAACAAAGATACGGATACCAGTATCACCCTGCATCTGATGTAGGAAGTGTAAGGCTTACTTCCGATATGCTTGATCCTCAGAGAAATACGGTAGAATATAACGGGGATGTTCTTCCTGTCAGCGACTGGGCAAAGCTTAATGCTACAGGTAATGACGGTTCCGCCACAGTTGTTGTAACACACCATATGTCAAACGCCGACAGAAGAAGCTTTATGTCGGGAAGAGACACAAAAAAAGAGATATCAAGACTGAATATTGACGGCACAAATGCTTATGGTATGATGCTGACTCCCGACGTGCTTTCCTGCAGTGCGGAAGGCGTGAGAAAAATTTCGGTAGAGTGGTATCATAATGATGAGCCTGTCGGCAGTGAGGAATATATGCTTGCGGGAAAATATCAGGCAAAGGTGACTGTATACCTTGATACAAATTATGCTTTTTCCGCATCACCGAGCTTTACCGTTATGGGTGACAGAGTAAGCAGCTATGAGCTTTCATCTTCAAAAAGAACTGCAGAGCTTTGGTCAAAGGTTTATAACTTAGAGTGCAACCATTCCTATAACGAGGATAAATATCTCCGCTTTGACAGCGACAAGCATTTTATGCAGTGTTCCGTCTGCAAAAAGGTGCTTATCGAAGAAAAACATTACTTTGGTGACGGTGAAGCTGACGGCGGCTCCATAATCTATAAATGCCGTGGCTGCGATTTTTCATACGGAGAGGTTGACGACGGTAAAGTCAGAATAGATTATATCAATATCAATATTCCAAGACCGCGGACGGGATATCCCCCTGAATACTACGGCCTAATCAGCGGTGAAGGAGTAAGCTTTGCAAGCGGCGGAGATGAATTTACAAAGAATGGCATCCGCTGGGGACTTTACGTGAATGATTCCGGTGTTGCGGAGGATGTGCCCTTTGCAAGCGGAATGGGATACCGTGCCACCATATATCTCAGAGCCGACGAGAAACACACCTTCAGCAAGGATCAGAATGCACAGTATAATCCTGTTGTAATTGTAAACGGAGAACCGGCGAAATATGAAACAGACGGCGAGCTTATGACGGTTAAATATGAAGTAAACGCACCCGAAATTACCGTTTCTTAT
>JAFQVE010000392.1 GCA_017408185.1 Oscillospiraceae bacterium
CGTATATCCATACACAGTGCGCTTTCGCCCGCTATCGAATTATTTATTTCCATAGCGTAATCTATACGCATATTTCCGCCGGCATCGGTAAGGTTTTTGTCGATACTGCGCGTATTTACGCCGACCGTCAGCCCACCGAAGCCCATATCATAATACGAAATATGCTTCTGCCCCTCTTCGAAAATCATATGCGATTCAAGGTCGCCGAAGCGGATTACGGTAACCTTATCCTTTTCGATTTTTACGGTTGTAGTGGTATTTCCAAGTCCCGTAAGCTCGCTTTCCTTGTATGAAACGTAATAGCATCCGCCCTTGTTGTAAAACCGCCCGTTCGTCACAAGCTCAACATTATCTTCTCCGGTATCCTCAAAAGTCTGAAGACCTCGTATTGTAATTATAACATCCTTTTTCATTATGATAAAACTTCCTTTTATTTATTTTCCCGCAGACGCAATTTCCACTTCTCCGCAAAGCTTGCCGCCGAGGAATTTAGATGCGTTTTCCATAAAACCGCTGCGGTCATCCGAAACAAAAAAGCGATATTCTGCCGCTCCGCAGCTTTTTTCTATGTCTTCACATTCCTGCAAAAACTTCGCCGCCTCAAGCCCGGGGTTTATGAGAGAAACACTGCTTCCCATAAAGCGTGCGATTGCCCGCTCTATAATCGGATAATGCGTACATCCCATAATCAGCGTGTCAACGCCTGCTTCTCTTATCGGAGTAAGATATTCTTCAACCATCGTTGCAAGGACAATGTCATCGGGATTCGTTCTTCCGTTTTCAACAAGCGGAACGAATAACGGACACGCCGCCGTGTAAATTTCCGCACCGGGAAGCGCGGTTAGTATCTCTCTCTCATATGAGCGGCTTTTTACAGTCGCGCTCGTTCCGATTATTCCGACTTTCAAGTTTTTTGTAGCTCGGCACGCCGCACGGGATGCCGGTTCCACCACGCCGATTATCGGAATATCGTAAATTTCGCGTATCTGCGGAAGCGATACCGAACTTGCCGTTCCGCACGCCATAATAACAGCCTTTATATCAAAGCTCCGCAGAAAATCAATATCCTCACTCACATAACGCATTATCGTCTCACGTGAACGTGTTCCATACGGTACACGTGCCGTATCACCGAAATAAACTATTCTTTCATTCGGCAAAAGCCTCATAATCTCAGAAACCGCCGTAAGCCCGCCGAGTCCCGAATCAAAAACACCGATTGCACGGTTATCCATTACTTACGCCTCCAATGCACACGCAATGATTCTGTCAAGCAGTTCCGTAAACTCAACGCCACATGCCGCAAAAAGCTTTGCATACATACTGATATCCGTAAAACCGGGGATGGTGTTTATTTCATTGAACACTATCTCGCCGTTTGTCTTGTCAACAAAAAAGTCAACTCTCGAAAGACCGCGGCAACCGAGCGCCATATATATCTTTTTCGCATAATCGCGTATCTTTTCCGAGGTTTCCGGCGAAAGCTCTGCCGGAATCACTATTTTCGATGTTCCGTCTAAATATTTTGACTCATATGAATAAAACTCACGCGAGGCAACCACCTCACCGCACACGGAAATCTCCGGTTCGCCGTTTCCGAGCGCCGCAGTTTCAATCTCACGGGCGTTGATGTATTCTTCAACCAGCACCTTCCCGCCAAACGGAAGCGCTGCTTTTATTCCTGTGACAAGCTCTTTACGGTCATTAGCCTTTGCAGTGCCGACGGATGACCCGGTTCCCGCAGGCTTTATAAACACAGGATAAGAAAATTTATTTTCTATTTCCTCAGCCTTTTTCTCTGACCAATTCTTATCTGTAACAAGCACCCAGTCCGCCTGACGCACACCTGTTGTCGCGGCAATGAGCTTTGTTACGGACTTATCCATGCACACAGCACTTGAAAGACACCCCGGTCCTACGCACGGAATTCCCGCAAGCTCAAAAAGCCCCTGAATTCTTCCGTCCTCACCGTTTTCACCGTGAAGCACGGGGAAAACAACATCCACAGGGATGAGCTTGCCGGTCGTATGGCATACAATTCCACGTTCAGAGCGGCTGACTGATACGGTGCATGGTTCTTTATCGCAGCTCTGCCATAAGTTGCCAATAACCTCATCGGAAGTAACTGACGGAAGATAAAACCAATCTCCCTGCTTTGTTATTCCCACTGTAATTATGTTGTACTTTTCCGTATCAAGCCCGCGAAGAACACTTGCTGCGGATTTTAAGGATATCTCATGCTCACTCGACGCACCGCCGAAGAGCACACACAGATTTATCCTGCTCATAGCTGACATCTCCCGATAATTTTTAAAAAATTTTATTTTCGATTAATTTATATGTGGAAAAAGAAAATCATATGTTGTATAATATAATATAATCTGAGGTGAATTAAATGAACATAGACTTTACATCAAAACAGTTTCGCAGACTGCTCGACCTTGCCTACATCGGCAACTGGGTCTTAAATTCCGCACGCGGCAACGACCGCATTCCCGATTTTGACGAGGTTGAAAGCTATCTGTTCTCACAATGCCCAAAATTTGATATGAACACCCTTTTTGAAGAGGTTGACGGAGAAATCCTTCCCTCAAAAGCATTTTCCGAGGGCGGCATCCACGAAGCCATTATGGACTATGAAGACACCGTTTTCTTTGAAATTCTCGCAGAGGAGCTCGCTCACCGCGATATCACGGAGGGAGCATACGACTCAGACGAGCTTGTTCCGCGCCGTGAAGCATATATACGCGAATTTGAACGCAACGGTGTTACTAACATAAGTGTAGACGCCGATTTGTAATAACACATCTACATTATAACATAAGCGAAGATAGAAATAAAGTGGCAAACACTTCCGCCTAATGCGAGAAAGTGAAAAACCGAATGCATATACTTTTTCGTCTTGCCTATTCCATAGAGCACAGCACCAATAGTATACAGCACGCCGCCTGCCACAAGGAGAACTACACCTGCCGGCGCCACCGATGCCACAAGGTCACGTGCGGAGAAAATTATCGCCCATCCCATGGCTATATATATTATCATTGAAACCACTCGGAACTTATGGACATTTATTGCATTTAACACAATTCCTATCGCAGCGGCAGCCCATACAATGCAGAAAATTAAAACACCCGAGCTTTCCCTCATGGCAACAAGCGTATACGGCGTATAAGTGCCGGCGATAAGAAAATATATACTGCAGTGGTCAAGCGTTCTGAAAACCTTTTTCGCCATATTGATTCCGAGTGCGTGGTAAATTGTGGATATCGAATACAGAACAATCATCGACGCACCGTAAATCGAGCTTGACACTATCTTCCACACGTCACCCTGACGTGCGCTGAACACAACGCAAAGCACAAGCGCAACGATGCCGAATACCGCACCCAAGCCGTGAGATATTGAATTCACAAGCTCTTCACCTAATGTATATTTCGGTATGCCGAGTTTTTCTCTTTTATCCATACAGTTTCTCCTTTTCTGCTTTGAAAAGCACCTTTTATCATATCACTTTTTTACAGAAATTACAATTAAAATTTGAAATGTTAACCGAACATTAAAATCTATTTTTACTTACGGAGGCAAAACCAATGAAAAAACTGTGTATTTTTATCTTCTCGCTCGCGTTTCTTTTCCTCACTGCATGTGGCAACAATGCAGGAAAAGAACTTATACTTCCCGAGGCGCAAAATGATAAGCTGTTCACCACA
>JAFQVE010000393.1 GCA_017408185.1 Oscillospiraceae bacterium
GTCATTGCGGGAAGAAGTGCAAGAAGCATTGATACTGCGAGAATAACTGATAATAATCTTTTCATTGTAATACACTCTCCTTTTATTTTTCCGGATATTTTATCTCAACCGTTTTTCCTGTCTTTGCAGATTCCGTCGCCGCAACGCATACTGCAACGGTGCATTCTCCGTCATGAGAAGTTGTCGGGACAGGAGTGTTGTTCACTATGCAATCGGCGAAGCTTTCAAGCTCACCGCCCGTGTTGTGGTTTGCAATCTCAACTGCAAGCCTTATCGGTGTGGAATGCGTCTGCTCTGCACTTTTGAACAAAGAATCCTTGCCTGTAAGGGTTTCCTTGTATATAGTTATGTACGGGCTTGTGTTATCGCAGATAATGGTTCCCTTTGTTCCATAGAAGCATGAGCGCATTGTATAGTCGCGCTTGCACCCTATTGATACAAAAACCTTGCCGATAACATCGTTCGGGAATCTGAGAATGGAAACAACGCAGTCATTAACCGGCCATTCCGTAAGGCATTTGTGGTTTGCAAATGCGCTGATTTCATACGGATCACCCGCAATCCAGCGAAGCAGGTCAACCGCATGGCAACCGCCGCCGATGTACGGCTCACGGCGCGAGTCAACGCGCCAGCTGTCAACGCCTCTTGATTCAAGATAATCGTGAGCATATTCACTTTCGACATAATACAGTTCCCCGATTTCGCCCTGCTCTATAAGCTCACGTGTCATTTTGAATGCCGGCGTATGACGGCATATCTGACCAATCATAAGGCGCTTTCCTGTGCGTTTTTCAGCCGCACGCATCTCTTCGCACTCCTCAACAGTCAATGCCATCGGCTTCTCGCAAAGAACATCTTTTCCTGCCTCAAGTGCCGCAACTGTCATTTCAACATGCAGCTGGTCGGGAACACAAAGCACAACCGCCTCAATTTCCGGGTCTGCAATAAGCTCGTGCCAGTCGGCATAGCCTTTTTTTACGCTCGTGACCTTAAACGCATTTTCAACGCGCTCAGGAAGCTTATCACAAACTGCCACAAGCTCCATTTTTGAGCTTCTGTGAATAGCCTCAGCGTGAAACATTCCCATTACACTGAGACCCACAACTCCAAACTTTACCTTTCTTTCATTCATTATGCTCTCTCCTCTACAAGCAAAATTTTTCTATTTATATTTAATCATAAACCTCTTGCATTTTCAATGATACTATGTTAGAATAACTAAACCGAATGTTATATCAGAGGTGATTTTATGAAATTTATGCCAAACACGGAATATTATGAGAAAACAGAGCTCAACAACGACGATTTGAACATTTTTTTCGGCGGAAAAGAGCTTTCTATCCCCGAAGGATTTAATTTCGGCCCCTACGTCCATGATTTTTACGATTTTCACTACTGCACAAAAGGCAACTTTGAACTGCATATAAATAACCGTCTGTTTGAAATCAAAGAAGGAATGCTGTTCGTTATTCCTCCTCTTGCCAATACACGGAAATTTTTCACTTCCCCTTCGACCTCCAGCTTATATATAACCTTGAAAGGCTCTATGCTCAAAGAATATTTCTCCGCCATCGGTTTTTCGGAAAACAATTTTGTTTTTCCTTATGAAGTTCCCAAAAGCTGCGTCGAGCTTCTTGACCAGATAATCAATCTCCTGACCACTCATATTGAAATAAGCATAGACAAGCCTGACTCTCCCATAATACCGGAAGTTATCTCATACGGAAGCTCGTCCGATTCCTTGGCACGCCGTATGAAAAGACGAGGCTTTTTCCAGGTTCTGCTCTCCGAGCTTATGACTGTTTACGCCGTACAATCAGACAAAACGCAAAAGCTCCCTACGCAACAGGATTACATAAACCGCGCAATAAAATATATAGAAGCTAATTACAACTACGATATAAACGTTGATGAGGTAGCTAAACACGTTGGTCTTAACCGAAGCTATCTTTACACACTCTTTAATAATACTCTCGATATATCTATTCAGGAATTTATCATGCAGACGCGTATGCGTATGGCATGCTCTCTTCTGAAAAATTCCGGTACGCCGATAAAATCCATAGCTGCATCCGTACGTTATGACCCTATTTCATTTTCACGCGCATTCAAAAAATGCATAGGAACTACACCGACGGAATACAGAAAAAAGAACAGTGTGGTGTGAAACTTACGCGAAAAACAAAAAACACGGAATCCTTACAGATGTGTCGATTCCATGCTCTATATCCTATATATATCAATAACAAACACAACGAAAAACGGCTCTTTGTCAATAGTTGGGTAAAGAGTTAACGTGAAAGAATTAAAAATAATAAAAAGAAAAAATCTCTATAACAAACGAAGAAAAAGCCCAGCTTTCGCTGGACTTTTTCGACAGTCTGACTCCCTTCGGGATTATCTTTCCCGAAGGGAGTGGGTTTTATCCTGTTGCTTTTACGATAACGGAAATGCCGGATTTTATAAGCTCATCATAAGATGTTTTTTTATCTTAATCGATGCACGGATATTTAATTTTAACCGGGAGACCTGTTGCGCAGGACTCAACAACTGCGGAGCACACAGCAACAGTGGATGCGCCCTCCATCGGGCTGATGCCGAACGGCTCATCGTTCATAAGTGCTGTAAGGAACATCTGAAGCTCTGCGGTGGTGTTGTGATTTGCAAGCTTTACGGGAATCTGCTGAGGAATGGTGAACTTCTTATTGCCGAGCACATCCTCATCGTCGCCCGAGAACACCGTCATAAAGCTTGATGTATTGTCACAGATAATAGTGCCCTTTGTCCCGTAGAAGCAGGAGCGCATTGTATAATTTCGCTTGCAGCCGATAGAGGTGAGAACCTTTCCGTTTACATTGTTCGGGAACTTCATAACCGCGATTGAGCAGTCATCAACCGGCCAGTCGGTAAGGCACTTGCGGTTTGAAAGAGCATAAACCTCCGTCGGATTTCCCGCAATCCAGCGAAGAAGGTCTATTGCATGGCATCCTCCGCCGATGACCGCGTGACGCTCCGGTGTTACACGCCAGTCATTTGCGCCACGGGATTTGCTGTAGTCGTGCGCATATTCGCTTTCAACAAAATACAGCTCCCCGATAAGTCCTGAGTCGATAATTTCCTTTGCTTTTGCAAAGGCAGGTGCAAAGCGAGAAACCTGACCTACCATAAGGCGGGCTTCACATCTTTTTTCTATGCGCATCATCTCTTCGCACTCAGAGACGGTGAGCGCCATCGGCTTCTCGCACATAACATGCTTTCCCGCTTCAAGAAAAGCCTTTGTCATTTCAAGATGAAGCTGATCCGGAGTTACAACAATAACTGCATCAACGTTCGGGTCATTGATAAAATCATGCCAATCCGGCGTCGCAACATCCGGGCGAAACTCTTCCTTTTTTTCAGCAAGCAGCTCTGTGTCAATATCACAAATACCGTAGAGATGCGCATTTCGGCTTTCGGTGACGGAGCACATATGTGCATATCCCATCCTGAGACCTATAACAGCAATATTATAAATTTCTTTTTTCATTTTCTTCTTCCCTTTCTTTTCAAAATGTGATATGATTGTATCATCAATTTGTTAATATAACAAGCTCATTTTGTTGGGAAAAATCTTCATTTTGTTGGAGGCGTGAAATGAACAAGCTTTTTCTTCCCGAAGCCGCGCCCATCCTTTTGCGGGTTGATGCAGATAAAAACCTTGCCCCCGGTGCAACCTTCGGTCCCGTTATCCGCTCGGTATATATTTTTGAGTGCTGCACCTCCGGATACGGCTCTGTTATAATAAACGGCAGAGAGTTTCCCGTTTCTCCGGGTGATTTTTATATTCTTCTTCCGGGTGATACCGTAACGCACACCGCATCAACAACAAATCCAAGATGCGGATATTGGTGTGCTCTTGACGGCCCGGGCATAGGCGAAGTTCCGGCAAGCTGCGGGATATCAGCTTCCAATCCGTTTGCCCCGAAAGAGTTATTCCCCGCACTCTTAAGCTGTATGGAATCACTGTATAAAATGCGCAACGAAACAGACACAGGCAGTGAATTCCGCCGCACAGCATTTATATACACTATGCTTGGCGAGCTTTTGCGGTATGTGCAGAAAAGCGACACACACGTTCCGATACGGCGTGCAATAGGTCTTATGGAGACGCACTACAACACCGGGCTCAACGTACAGAGCCTTGCCGATTCCGTCGGGCTTGAACGGAGCTATTTTTCCACCCTGTTTAAAAACACCACGGGGCTCACTCCCCATTCATATCTGACGAAGCTTCGGATACAGCGGTTTTGCGCATTGATAAAAAGCGAGGATATTTCCATTTCGCTCGCCGCAGAATACGTTGGGCTTGACCCGCAGAATTTTGCACGGGTTTTTAAGCGGGAAACCGGAAAGACGCCATATGAATACAAACAAACCTTATCAGTAAACAAAACTGACTCCCCCTTAAAATGAGAAGTCAGTATATTTCCCGGAAATTCGAAGCGTTCGTTTTTTAATCACAGCTGTTTTGCGTTTCACAGCAATGCAGATGCGAAGGTGAAGTAGATAAGAAGCGATATTGCGTCTACAATCGTTGTGATGAACGGGCTTGCCATTACCGCAGGGTCAAAGCCTATTTTCTTTGACAAAATAGGAAGCGAGCAGCCCACAAGCTTTGCGGTAAACACCGTCACCGCAAGCGCAAGGCTTACGACAAGCGCAACAGAGGCGCCCACGCGGTCGAAGGTTATAAGCTTTACGAAATTTGCCGCGGCAAGCGTTACGCCGCTCATAACCGAAACGCGGATTTCCTTCCACAGAACACGGAAAATATCCGAAAACTCAATTTCGTCAAGCGAGAGGCCGCGTATAACGGCAACGGATGCCTGACTTCCGGAGTTTCCGCCCGTGCCCATAAGCATCGGGATATACGCCGCAAGCACGCTTGTTGCGGCAAGGGCATTTTCAAAATGCGTTATTATAATCCCCGTAAAGGTGGAGGAAAGCATAAGAAGCAGAAGCCACGGAATACGCGCCTTCCAAAGCTCAAATGCACTTGTTTTTAAGTATGGTTTATCGGTCGGCGTGATAGCCGCCATTTTTTCAATATCCTCAGTTGCCTCTTCGCGGATAACGTCGATAGCATCGTCAACCGTTACAATACCGACAAGCCGGTTTTCGCGGTCTACAACCGGAAGGGCGAGGAAATCATATTTTGCAAAATTATTTGCAACGTCCTCCCTGTCATCTGTTGTGTAAACAGAGATTACGTTTTCCTCCATTATATCGCTTATAAGCGCGTCATCATCCGCCATAAGAAGACTCCGCACCGTGACAATACCTATAAGCTTTCTGTCCTTTTCCGTGACATAGCAGGTATAAACGGTTTCTTTGTCAACTCCCGAACGGCGGATGTTCTTTATCGCCTCGCTCACCTTGAGATCCGGCTTGAAGCTGACGTATTCCATCGTCATAATGCTTCCCGCGCTGTCATCGGGGTATTTTAAGATTTCGTTTATCATTTTGCGCATATCAGGGTCTGCCTGGCGCAAAATACGCTTAACTACGTTTGCCGGCATTTCCTCGATAATATCAACGGCATCATCGACATATAATTCATCGACAACCTCTTTAAGCTCGCTGTCTGAAAACCCGCGGATAAGGCTTTCCTGCAAGTCTGCGTCCATCTCAACAAAGGCTTCTGCCGCAAGCTCCTTTGAAAGCAATCTGAAAAGAAGCGGCATACGCTCGTGCGGCATATCGTCGAGCAGGGCGGCAATGTCTGCGGGTGCCATGGTATCAAGCACATCGCGCAGTGTTGCAAATTTGCGCTCATCTAAAAGCGCTGTTATCATTTTTTCAATCGTTACGGTGGTCTCTCCCATAATCCTTTCCTCCTTTTATAAATTATTCAAGAAGTAAAGGCACAAGCAAAGAAAGCGGGAGAAGTATATAAAAAAACTACAAGCTAAAACAACGGACGTATGACAGTCCGCAATATACTTCGCCCTTTGGATGTGCTTCTACTACTACCGCCTGCGTCCATTATTTTCACCTGCCTTTATTATTGATTTAATATATGCTTTATATCCTATAAAATGATACACCTACAAAAAAGGTTTGTCAAACATTTTTTCTGACAAACCTTTATTTTTTTATTCACTTAATCGAATTGATTATTTCAAGCGAGGTGTCGATAAGCTTTTCTGCCGTACCTGCAACATATCTTGCAGTCAAGACCTCATACCCTCCCTCGTCATATGCCGACTGCACAGGATAATATCCCTCATAGCCGTTGGCACAGCAAGCGGGCATTGTAAGCGTGAACGGAGACGCTTTCTTCACTTCTATTCCCACCTCACAGAAAGGCTCGCCCGGAAATCCCGCAAAAACCATATCACCTATCGCAACAGCAGTTACGATAAGGTCGTGCGTATCAGGAAGCTGCTGCATTCCCGCAATAGTCGTCGCCTTTGCAAGCATTTCCCACTTTGCCTCTCCGCCGAGCTCCTGAAGCGTTTTTTCCTTGCCCACCTCACGGTAACGCCTTGCAAGCTCAAGTGCGGCGGGAACTTCTTCGGGATTTCCTTTATTATGAGAGACAGTGATCACCTTTTTTGCAAAGCGGATTTTGTCTCCCGGAATTTCTTTTGCGAGCTCATAGTTTGATATTACGGACATTGCAATTTTCTTGCCCATATATTTTGTGCGCTCGTATCCCCACACATAATCCTCGCGCTCCACAAACACATTATTTCCTCCGAGGTTTCCCTCTGTTCCGTTTATGTACATACAGAGAGAGTCCGGCACATTTTTCTCGTAAACCTCGCGCACGAACTTCGGATAGTCAGCAGAAAGCTTCTCGCCGCCGATGGTATCTGCGTGTACCTGAAAATTGATAATACCAATTTCTTTTTTGCCCTCACGCTTTATGATAAGAAGCTGTGATTGCTCATCCGGAACGCCGAGAGCGTAGTCGGTTTCCGGGTTCATATATCCCGGATTTGTGCGTACACTTCCGTCCTTCATGCGGAAGCGGCGGATGTGTGCCACATCATCTGCCTCGCCGCGGGTGTACAAAAGCTTTGCAGGAACTAAATCCGAAAAAGCCATGACGGCAGTATCTGCAATTCTCCTTATAAGCCAATTGCCGTATTCGGGATTTGGAAAGGTTTCTTTCGTTACGCCCGTCGCGGCAACAGCAGGACCGGTGTGCGTATGCGTACATGAGATAAACACTCCGTCAATATCTATATCAGCCGCTTTCGCTACCGCAGGGCGGAGAAGTGACATAAACTCCATATTCATCCCGATAACATCAACGCTTATAACAACGGCTTTTTTCTCACCGTCATCAAACGCAACTGCTGTTGCAAGGAGCGAATCAATAACCCCCTTTGCATTCCGCTTCTCATAATATCCTTCAATGGAAATCCCGAGCGGTGGGGTTATATCACATCTTGCAAAACCTGCTTTTAACACAAAGATACACCTCTTTTAATATTATCAAGACAAGTATACTCTCCCGTTTTGTACCGGTCAATACAAAATCGGGCAAATCAGGCAAAGATTATGCCTGATTTTGTATATATGTTACCACAGTTTTTCGCAAAAAATAGCATAATTGTTCATTTCTATGCTTTGTATACAACTTTTCCATCTACGATTGTCATAACGACGTTGAAATCATCGTCAAGTACAGTGAGATGCGCGCGCTTGCCAACATCAATCGAGCCGAATTTATCATACATTCCAAGCGCCTCGGCCGGATTTTTTGTAACACCGAGCATAGCATCCTCAAGCGGAATGCCAAGCGTTTTCACCACATTGCGCAGCGCCTCGTTTGTGCGAAGCGAAGAACCGGCAAGGTTTCCGCCGTGGGTTCTTGCAACGCCGTCTTTCACGATAATCGGAAGCGGACCGGACATATGCTCGCCGTCAGGAAGTCCCGCCGCAGCAATAGAGTCAGTAATGAAAACTATCCTGTCCTTACCCTTGCAACGGATTGCAATTTTCACAGGCTCAGGTGCAACGTGGAGAAAATCGCAGATAATTTCTCCGTATGCATCGTCGCGCACAAGGCTTGCGCCGAGGATTCCCGGCTCGCGGTGGTGAAGAGACGGCATACAGTTATATGTATGAATCGCGATACTTGCGCCTTTGTCAAAGCCAGCATTTGCCTCTGCCGCCGTCGCCGCAGAGTGACCGCACGAAACCTTTATTCCCTTTGACACGGCATATTCTATAACCTCAAGCGCGCCCGGAAGCTCCGGTGCAATCGCAAGCACGCGAAGGTGTCCCTGTCCGGCACTCAGAAGACGGTCTACATCCTCTTTTGCAGGAAGCGCGAGAAGGCTTTCTTCGTGTGCGCCCTTGTACTGATGCGACAAAAACGGACCCTCAAGATAAATTCCCGCTATGTTTGCCCCGCTCGTACCGAGACGTATTCTGTCGACAATACGTTTCTCCGCAACAACAAGATTATCCACGCTGTTTGTAACGGTTGTTGCGCAAAATTCCGCAACACCGCTTGCCGCATAAAAGCGCGACATTTCATCAAGCTCGTCTGTCGAAGCATCATCCGCTCCGAGGCCCGAGCCTCCGTGCGTATGCATATCAACAAATCCGGGCAAAGTAATATATGCGGAAAGGTCAAGCTCTGCCTCGCCGTCAGCGCAAAATCCGGAAAATAAACCGTTTTGTGTTTCTATAATTCCGGGGTTTATCATTTTCCCCGCGCTGAAGCACCGTCCTACCCGTATCTTCATAATAAAAACCTCCTGTATCGTTTGTTTATAATATTTTACTGCTGAATTTATAAAATTTGCATTATTTTATGCTTGATAACATCGGCATTTCGTGTTATTATAAAGTTAGCAATATATGTACTTTAATAAGTATACCACAAATTAAGCGGAAGTGACAACAAAAATGAAAACAAATTTAAGAAAAACTATTCTGGACTATATTATCATTGCTGTCGGTGCATCTCTTTTTGCGGTTTCCTTCAATATGTTTATCGCAAGAAGTGAAACGCCCATTGCAATGGGCGGTATAACCGGCATATCAATGGTTATAAACTATTTCTTTCCCAAGCTCTCAATGGGTCTTTTAACCTTTCTTGTAAACGTTCCTTTTCTTGCGCTCGGTCTTTGGAAAATTGGCGGACGCTTTATGGCAAAAACTGTTTTTGCATCGGTAGTCCTCTCTCTTGCCATGGATATTTCCGCCGCGTTTCCCGCGCTCACGCATGACCCTATGCTCTGCGCGATTTACGGCGGTATCGGAACGGGTGCAGGTCTCGGTCTTGTTTTTATACGCAACGGCTCTACCGCCGGCACCGATATTGTCGGGCTTGTTCTCAAGCAGAGATACACCGGCATCCCGCTCGGCAAGCTTGTTCTTGCGGCGGACACGGTGATTGTTCTCTGCGCATCCTTTGCTTTTAAAAGCGCAAACAGCGTGCTTTTTGCCATTATCAAGATGTATGCCGCGTCAATCGCAACCGACGGCGTAATATACGGTTTTACGACAGATAAGCTTGCGTATATTGTAACGGAAAAGACGGAAACTATAAGCAAGCTTGTCATTTCCGAGCTTCACCACGGAGCGACAATTCTCACCGGTGAAGGAGCGTTTACAAACCTGCCGAGAAAGATGATTATGTGCGCAATAAACCCGAATCAGATAGGTCTTCTTAAGGAAATTGTACGTGAAAACGACCCGGACGCGTTTATGATTGTTACAAACACACACGAGGTTCTCGGCTTCGGCTTTAAGCCCAATGTGAAAACAAATCTTTAAACCGGTTCTGACAGGCTAATTTCACCCCGGAGGATTTTTCTTTGATACGGATAGAACACCTGTCAAAAATCTACAAAATGCCTGACGGAGATGTGTATGCGCTGGATGATGTGAGTCTTCATGTACGGAAAGGCGAATTTTTAGCGATTGTCGGAACCTCAGGCTCGGGCAAGAGCACACTTATGAATATGCTCGGCTGTCTTGACAAGCCGACCTCGGGTAGTTACTTTCTGAACGGAGAGGACGTTCTCGCAAAAAAGCCGCGAGAGCTTGCCCGCATCAGAAACCGCGAGATAGGCTTTATCTTCCAGGGCTTTAATCTGCTTGAGAAAATGACAGCGCTTGAAAATGTTGAGATTCCCATGATGTACGCACACATCCCGCGAAAACAGCGGCGTGAGCTCGCAAAGGACGCTCTTTCTCGCGTGGGGCTCTCAAAACGGCTTTACCATCTTCCGTGCGAGCTTTCCGGAGGTCAGCAGCAACGCGTGGCAATTGCCCGCGCAATAACCCGCACGCCGTCTGTCATTCTTGCAGACGAGCCTACGGGGAACCTTGATAAACCCACCACCAATGAAATTCTGAAAATAATAAAGGAATTAAACGCCGGCGGTACAACCGTCGTCCTCATCACGCACGACTCCCACGTTGCAGAGTGCGCCGGCCGCGTTATAGAAATATCAGAAGGAAAAATAAAATAAAACAGAGAGGTGTTTACAAATGGAGCGCAGAGACAAATTTAACTACTACCTTGACATCGCAGAAACCGTGCTGGAGCGCGGAACGTGTCTTCGCCGCAATTACGGCGCAATCATCGTAAGAAACGATTCAATCATATCCACCGGATATGTCGGTGCACCGAGAGGACGTGCAAACTGCTGTGACCTCGGCTATTGCCGCCGCGAGCAGCTTAAAATCCCGCGCGGAGAGCGATATGAGCTTTGCCGTAGCGTCCATGCAGAAGCAAATGCAATAATCGCAGCACCACGCTCAGAGATGCTCGGCTCAACACTTTACCTTGTCGGTAAGGACAAGCAGACAGGCGAGCTTATTCCCAACGCAAGCTCGTGTGCGATGTGTAAGCGTATGATAATAAACGCAGGCATCGAGCGCGTTGTCATCCGTAACACGCCTGACAAATACACAATCATTCTCGTATCAGACTGGGTTAAGAACGACGATTCTCTCGATGATAGCGTAATGGGATATTAAGTAATTGAGGTACATACCATGAAAAAGTTTTTCTCATTTTTAAGTAAGCTGACAGCTTTTATTACGTTTGCCGGCGTAGTTCTCTATTGCGTTGCTTACTTTTTCGCATCGAAAACACGCCGGATAAATGAGCTTTTCACGAAAAAAGACTCATCTTCCGATGATGAGGAATAAGATATGAAAATCCGTGACAGAGTTTTTGGAATTGTTGAGGGTCTGAAGAAAGACTACCCTCAGGCTGAATGCTCGCTTAATTACGCCGAGCCGTATCAGCTTCTTTTTGCCACGCGCTTGTCTGCCCAATGCACCGATGCGCGGGTGAACATCGTCACAAAGGAATTATACGCACGCTTCACAACACTGCGTGAAATTGCGGAATGCGATATCGCAGAGCTCGAAAAGATCGTTCACCCCTGCGGTGTTTTCCGTATGAAGGCACGCGATATCCGCGCGTGCGCAAATGTTCTTATCGAAAAATTCGGTGGCGAGGTTCCCGATACTATGGAGGAGCTGCTTTCTCTTCCCGGTGTCGGAAGAAAAACTGCAAACCTCATTCTCGGCGATATTTTCGGAAAACCCGCAGTAGTTGCCGATACGCATTGCATAAGAATATCAAACAAGCTCGGTCTCTGCAACAGCACAGATCCGAAAAAGGTGGAGCTCCGCTTAAAGGAAATAGTTCCTCCCGATGAGCAGAATATGCTGTGTCACCGCTTTGTCTGGCACGGCAGAGCCGTGTGCAGCGCAAGAAGCCCGAAATGCGAAGAATGCAGTATTAATAAA
>JAFQVE010000394.1 GCA_017408185.1 Oscillospiraceae bacterium
GACCTTGTTGAGACGGATGACCCGCTCATCTGGCGCTGCTTCTATTGCGGAGTTGACCTTAACTACAAGTATGGCAAATACTCATGGAATATTGATACGCTAAACCGTCCGTGGAAGGTTCAGTGCCCGGATTGTAAGCGCCTGTTCCCGTCAAACGACTTCGGAGCATATTACGAGCGCGGTTTGGATGAACATGGCGAGTTTGACTACACGCTTGCAAGAGAAGAAAACGGTATTCTCTGCGGACGCGGCGAGAGAAATGAAAAAGGCGAGTATGTGGTGTTTGATTGGGCGAAGGATAATCCCTACGGTTACGGCGACCCGAAGGGCAACCTTTACAACGCAACATACAATGAGCTTCGTGAAAAGCCGATCGACCCGTTCTATAAAGATGAAATAACCCAGGGTTGGGGAAAGTTCAAAACCGGTGGAGAGTCCGGCGTTCCGAACACAGGTTATTTCTGGGGTGTTGATGACGGCTTTGGGTATGATACCGGCCGCTATAACGATAAAGAAGGTGTCGCGGTCAAAAACGTTCACCGCTATATAGCGATATTTAACCACGACGGCTTGTGGTACGGTTCATCCGGAGAACAGCTTATTTTCCGGGCTGTTCAGGCATTCCGCGATGCATATCTCTATACAGGTGATGAAAAGTATGGAAGAGCCGGCGCGATAATCCTTGACCGTGTTGCAGACCTTTATCCCGATTTCGATTATGCAACAGACTGCCCGAATCTTCAGTCGTCACACGGTGGCAACAAGCGTGGTAAAGTTGTCGGAAGCATCTGGGAAAACTTCTTGAACCGTGAACTGACTACGGCATATGATGCGTTCTTTGATATTTATGATGATCCGGAGGTTGTATCTGTTCTTTCCGGCTATGCGGAAAAATGGAACCTTGACAACAAGAAAACAAACGGTGAGCTTATCCGCCAGAACGCAGAAGATAATATCGTTTATGAGACGTACACTGCGATAAAGAACGCAAAGCTTGCAGGTAACTTTGGTCTTAAGCAGCACAACCTTGCAAAGGCAGCAGTTATTCTAGATCGTGACCCCGATACACAGGAAATGATAGAGTTTGTTATGCAGCCGGGTGCTACATCACAGACGAAATGCACCGGCGGCGGAATGCGTCCTGCACTGTTCAATCAGATTGACCGTGACGGTTACGCAGACGAATCTTCAATGGGATATATGTCAATGTGGGTTTCAAACTTTATTCCGTATATTGATGCACTTGAAAACTGGGACGGCCTCCGTGATGAAGATAATCTTCGCAAGAATCCGAAGTTTATAAAGATGCTCTATATGGGACTTGACCTTATTCTCGCAGGTGTTCGCGGTGCGAACATCGGTGACAGCTCAGCTACCTTTGCGGGTGTTTCATTCCCGACATACACTTCCTCGTGGCTTGAGGGACTGAGGCTTACTGGTGATCCGATATTTGCACAGCTTCTCTGGCATGCGAACCAAGGAAAGACTGACGGAATTCACTACGGCATTTTCGTAAAAGATCCGGAATCTCCGCAAGAACAGATAAAACAGCTTGTAGAGCAGTATGGTGAATACAATTTCTCCGAAAGTTCAATTGCAACGGGCTACGGGTTTGCAGCACTCCGTGATGGTGTCATGTACGATAAGGTAACAAACCCC
>JAFQVE010000395.1 GCA_017408185.1 Oscillospiraceae bacterium
AAACGGGTACTTGACTCTATGAAATAATTTTGCATTTTGCACTTTGCATTCTGCATTGTGCGGCAACGCCGCACATAGGTCGCAGTACTTATTAAGAGAATATTGGATTATAAAGCCTCCCTTGCCTAAAGGGAGGGGGACAGACGGATGGCGGTGGAGGGATTTTATCCCTTTTGAACTACAAAGGAGGACACATTACGATGAAAAAACTTATTGCATTAATTCTTGCAGGAATTATGATTTTCGCGCTGTGCGCGTGCACGGGTGGAAACGGTGTATCCGGTGACGTATCATATGATATTCCGGACGGGAAACAAATCCCAGATGATGCCGTTGTTGACATAACAATAGCAAGCCATGCTTCATGGCCGTATGAAGAGGATTGGAAGATATGGCAGTACATAAGAGAAAGCGTTGGCGGAACACTCAACATAAACGCCGTTCCGGCAACGGATTTTGCAACAAAATTCCCGCTTATTATGGCGGCTCCCGATGATCTTCCGGATCTGATGCATTTTCAGGGAAAGCCTGCAGGACACGCGAATTACTGTGCACAGGGCGCATTCCTCGCATTTGATGATTATCTTGAATTTTTACCGGACTATGAAAAGTTCTGGGAAAATGTTCCCGAAGATGAAAAATGGATGCGCGATGTCCGCAAGAGCTTTGACGGGAAGATTTATTACTCTCCGTCTCACGGACTTGAGAGAAGCACAAATATCCGCGCATGGCTTTACAGAAAGGATATTTTTGATAAACACGGTCTGAAAGCACCGGAGACGATGGATGAGCTTTATGAAGTTTCCAAGAAGCTTAAGGAGTTATATCCGGACTCTTACCCGTTTTCCATCCGCTCGGGACTTCAGAACTTAAACGTTATCGGCACATCGTGGAAGCCGGGCTTCTGCTTTAATGAGTATTACGATTTTGAGAATGAAAAGTGGAGCTACGGCGCAACGGAAGATGTTATGATTGAGCTCGTGGAGTTCTTCAACAAAATGGTTTCGGAAAAGCTTGTTCCCGCCGATTTCTTCACGATAAACACAAGCTCGTGGCAGGAGCTGGTTTCTACGGACCGCGGCTTTATCATGCCGGAATATCAGGTGCGTATTGACTTTTTCAACAGTATGGCAAGACCGTCAAATCCGGAATTTAACCTCACTGCAATGAAGCCGCCGCGCGCGGATAACGGCATGGGCGTGAATATGATAAACAAGTTCAATTTTGTACCGTCCGGATATTCGGTATGCAATACCGGAGACAGTGCATCCATTGCCAATGCTTTCCGCATAATCAACTGGTTCTATACCGATGAGGCGTGTGAGCTTGTTTCGTGGGGAAAAGAGGGCGAAACATATGAGGTTGTTGATGGTAAAAAGCAGTTTATTATGGGAGATGAAGCCGAAACAATCCAGACGCTCTATGGCGTAAACACTCTCGGAACACATACACGCTTTGCACCTGATGCGATAGATGCGTCAATCTCCGAAGAGCAGGCAGCAACAACCGATTTCATTCTCGAGCATACCTATCCAAATCTTCAGCCGAATCTGTATCTTGAGTTTTCAAGCGAGCAGAACGACAAAATTGCAGATTTGAAAACGTCGATAGAAACCTTTGTGCTGGAAAACATCCAGAAATTCATTATTGGACAGAGACCTCTGTCTGAATGGGATAAGTTCCAGGAAGAGCTTAAAGAACTTCCTGTAGACGAGCTTCTCGCGGTTTATGAAAAAGCATACGACAGAGTGAAATAAACCTCTGCAAAACCCGAAGAACAGAAATAACAAAATAACACAAAACCCATCCCGTCGGAAATTCCGACGGGATGGGTTTATAATCGTTAGCTTAAGCGATAATGCCGTTCTTTCAGCAAAGGCAACCGAGACCTTTAAGGTAAGCACAAATATGGGTGTTATCGCTGTGTTTGATGAGATATCGACAACTGATGCAATTCCGGTATACTTCTATAACGGAAATGGAATTTTGCTTAAAGACACTGTCGTTAAAAGGGGAGAAACGTTTGCTGTTGCAAAGAACAAAGCAGGTGTTGAAGCTCCGACTCTTACAGGCTTTGCGTTCAGTCACTGGAGCGACAAGGATGTCGGGACGGCAATTACTTTCTCACCTATGATTCGGGAGATTACGAGCTTATTGAGGCAGGGATTCTCTTTGGAAGCAAAGGAGTAAGCATAGAGAGCCTTGACGGCTATAAAGCGGCGGCGAAGAAGAACACAGGTCAGTTTACCGCTT
>JAFQVE010000396.1 GCA_017408185.1 Oscillospiraceae bacterium
GTCTGCTCTTGTTATATTGTTTGCAGGTGAGAAGGTGTTCTCACTTGTTCCCTTGATTATTCCTTCATCTGCAAGGGCGTTGATTGAACTTTCAGCCCATGCATGGTTTCCAAGGTCAACAAAGCGTACATCCTTTTCAGGCTCTGTGGGGACAGTAGGTGTTGTCGGCTCGGCGGGAGTTGTTGTCCCTGCTCCTCCGCTACCGCCGCCTGTGCCGTTTGTTTCAGGCTTTGTGGTATCATTTGGCTTTTCGGGTTTTCCCGATGTTGAACCGTAAACTTCAATATAAAAGTGACCGGTTCCTTCGCGACCTAATGCATCAGTTGCCGTTACTGCGAAGTGGTTTCTTCCAACCTGTGATGCGTTCGTATTCCACAAAATCGTTCCGCTATTTTTGTCAATGGATGCGCCGCGCGGAGCTATTTTTAAACTGTAGGTTATTTCTCCCTCAGCTTCTCCTGTCGGATTTTTTGCCACAACCGAAACGGAAACCGAACTTCCGGCATTTGTTGAAATTCCTGACGGAAGTGATACAAACTCAGGTGCATTATCATCTGCAAAGGAAAGTGGGATATATGCATCCTGTCCTTTTTCAATAATATACTTGTAACCGGCTGAGAATAACGATGCATTGGCGTGTTTGCGAATTGTTGTAATTCGACCGACATCTAAAACTATATCACTGTTACTTCTTCTTGCACCTTTGATCTCCCATGTTCCGCTTCGTACAGCATCTCCGTTATCAACAAACACAAAGCGTCCCGAAAGATCTGAAATTTCCTCGTCACTTACCGGTGCAGAAGGTGTGATTGTAATATAGTTTTCTTCTTCAAGCGTATCCGTAAAGCTTTTTATCGTAGCAGAAATCCCTGCTTTTTTGCCGGTATTCTCACCGATAATATCTCCGTCACAAACATATTTATAGACATTTACACCATTTTGAATGCTGTATACACCCACGAACCCTCGGAAATTTATATCCCGACTACCGTCGGTCACCGTATAGGTAACAGTATTATCGGTAGAGTAAAATACATAGTCCACACGACCGTTTATATGCTCGATTCTGAGTGCGCGTGCCGCTGAACCTGCGGTTGCAGGCTTATCCGAGGTCAGTGCCAGCTCATCTGCACTCTTTAAATAACGGTTTTGCTTATACGGCTCTAAAACCGTTGTGTAGGTAGTATCAAGATTTTCTCCGCTGTGCTTTATGAGCACGTACTTGAATTTGTCAATCTGCTTGTTTGCACCTTTTCTCGGCGGATAAGCATCTGCAATGGAAAATTCAGACTTAACCCCTCCCTTCATATTTCCGCCATTAAATACTGTCATATGAAGACCAAGTCCGCTTGAATCCTTTAAACTCTTCTTAAAGTCGGTTATTTTAAAGTCGAGCTCCACTTTTTCTGCCGGGGTATTGTCGCGGTCTACATTTTCAATCCAGGTATATCCGCGCGGGTATATAGTTTCATATGCCCATTCTGCAGGTGAATTCGGGTCGGGACCGAAAGGAACATCAATTCCTGCGTAACTTCCCTTATATTCACCGTTTTCATCTACCTGTGAACCTGTTACGTATACACCATTTTCATCATAAACCGTTTCAAATTCAAGTCCTGAATATTTGCGGATTTCGTTGCTTGTTGCATGAAAACTGTAAAGATGATCATTTCCACCAAGAACCCGGAAGAAATCAACCGTATAGGAGTTTGCATCATCGACCTCAACAGTTATAACACTCCGTCTGTATTCATCGATTTCAGGATACAGATAGTTTGCAGAAACATCCATAACCTGAACTTTTTCACCAAGGTCAAAGTGGTGTGCTTCACCTCTTGCCTCTGCGTTTGTATCCTGTGACCTTTCATTTACCATAACGGTATTATGAGAAAGCGCAGTCGAAACCCACTGAAGTCTGTTCGGCTGTGTGCCCGTAGTTTCGGGGTATCCGTTATCAGGTAAAAAGTCAAGTCCGAATGCCGTCATTCCAAGGTTTAAAACTTCATCGTGTGCATGACCGTCGTTTGTACCAAAATACATCCAGACATCGCGTCTTGTGTCGGTTGTGGTCGGATCGGTTATGTTGTTTGTATAATCCACACCGTTGCGAAGTGCAGCAAATCCGAAGTTTGTCATGACGTGAGATTGAGGGACGAATTCACCATATGTTTCAATAACCTCACGTACCTCATCCTCAAGTCTTTCGGGATTTCTTTCCGTATCAGCATAGTGGAGTCCCTCGGCAGTATTACCGTTGAGAAGATACAGGATCTGCGCAAAAATCGGATCTTTGATTTTCCGCCAACCGGCAAGTGCAACATCCTCACTCATCCAGTGACCGCGCCTTAAC
>JAFQVE010000397.1 GCA_017408185.1 Oscillospiraceae bacterium
ATTTGCAGGACTCAGGGATCGTGTCGAGAAAGCGGCAAGAAATGCCGGCGACGATGCAGAGAAAAAGAGATTTTTCGATGCGGCGCTTTTACAATATAACGCTGCAGAGCGATTTATTGCAAGAGCGGCAGAAGAAGCGGAAAAGGCAGGTAAGCGAGAAATTGCAAAGGGACTTTCAAACCTTCTTGTGTCCGCACCGAAAAATCTGTTTGAAGGCTTCCAAATGCTTTTGCTCTTTCATTTTCTTCAGCATTTTGGGGAGCAGACATGGATACGCACATTCGGAAGGATAGACTCTCTTCTCTATCCGCTGTACGATGCTTCCGGCAAAGATGAGGCGAGAAAGCTTGTGAATGCGTTTATCGAGGAAATAAACGGACACGGGATGAGCGAAAACCAGCCGTTTGCGCTTGGCGGAAGCGACAAAGACGGAAACGACCTTATCAACGATCTTTCATATATGTTTATTGATGAATACGAGAAAATAAAGCCGCCGTACGTTAAAATCCATATTATATGCACGAAAAAAACACCGGGGGATTTTCTTAAATCCGCGCTTGACGGCATCAGAAACGGCGCAAACAGCATCTGCTTTTTCGGTGATGATATACTAAAACGCTCTTTGCTCAGACTCGGCATAGATGAAGAAGATACGGTGGATTATCATATTGACGGCTGCTATGAATGCGGCGGCTACGGCGAGCTTACAAGTCCGGCAACGGGAAGAATAAGCATAGCAAAGGCGATAGAGCTTGCACTTAACGGCGGAAAGGATACCTTTACGGGTTGTCAGCTCGGTCTTCCGGTTGAAAATACGCCGGAAACGTTTGAAAAGTTTTATGCTGAATTTTTAAGGCAGCTCGAATATATTGCAGAGTCGGCAAAAAAATATATCGGAGGAATGGAACAAAAGTATCCGCGCCTTCACGCAGGACCGTTCTTCACATCCACATTTGCGGAGAGCGTGGAAAAGGGTGTTGACATTTTTGCAGGATTTGGTGCAAAGTATAACAACACATCAATTTGCGGTATTGGCTTGGCCACTGCCATAGATTCGCTGATGGCTGTGAAAAAGCTTGTTTATGACGATAAAACTCTTTCGTTTGATGAGCTTTCAGAGCTTATGAGAAATAACTGGGCAGGCAGAGAAAATCTCAGACTGACAGTCAGAAACAAATTTCCCAAATACGGAATGGGAGATGCAACTGTCGATGCATACGCGGCAAAGCTTGTGAAAGAGCTTGCGGGAATGATAAATGCAGTTCCGAACGCAAAGGGCGGGGTCTATCGTCTTGGTCTTCATTCAATAACTGTTCGTTGGATAATGGGAAAAGCTCTCGGTGCAACGCCGGACGGACGTCTTGCGGGTGAGAGTACATCGCTTAATACCGGAGCATCATTTGGTGCAGACCGCGAGGGTGCGCTCGGGCATATTCTCTCCGTGACGACACTTGATGCGACATATGCACCAAACTCCGTAACGCTTGACCTTGACCTTCATTCATCAGCTGTAAAGGGAGAAAACGGACTTGAGGCGATGTACGCAACGCTCTGTACTTATCTTGACCGCGGCGGATTTTCGGTTCATTACAATGTTCTTGATACGGAAGCTCTTCGCGCGGCGCAGAAAAATCCGGAGGATTACCCGAATCTTCAGGTGCGCGTTTGCGGATGGAATTATCTTTTCGCAAATCTTGCACGCGAAGCGCAGGATGAATACATAATGCGTTCCGAGAGGGAGTGA
>JAFQVE010000398.1 GCA_017408185.1 Oscillospiraceae bacterium
TGCAGGAGCGGCAAATGAGCTTCTTACCGTGAAGTATGACGTTACGCCGGTAACCGACGGCGGCGGATATGTACTTATGGTGAAAACGCAGTATTCTCCGGGTGAAAAGGTAGTTGCCCGTGCAGTTCCCAATGACGGCTTCGCGTTTTATTCATGGTCATCGGATGATATTTTCGATCCGAACTTTGAAACCTATAAGGGCAATGATATGATAGAATTTATCATGCCGGCGCAGGATGTCACGCTCGGAGCGATATTTGCCATAAAGCAACCGGAGCAGCAGACCACGGTTTCCGTAACATATGACAGTATGGGCGGCACGGATTTCGGCACTACATATGTTGCTATCGGAGCTATGGCACCGATGCCGTCAAACGTTCCCGTAAAAGAGGGCTACACATTTGAAGGATGGTATGCGGATTCCACCTGCACGCTTCCGTTTGACTTCACAATTCCGCTTTATGCCTCAACCTTTATCTATGCAAAATGGGCACCGGTTCAGACTATCCCGACTGTTGAAAACGGGTTTTCCGACGTAAAAGAGAATGACTGGTTCTACAATTGCGTTATGACTCTTGCTGACAGAAATATCATTTCCGGTATGGGTAATGGAATATTTGCACCGCAGAAGAATATCAGCCGTGCTCAGCTTGCAACGATTCTTGCAAACCTTGCAAATGCAAATTTAGCAGATACCGCCACTCCGTTTGAGGATGTTCCGGAAAGTGCATGGTATGCAAAGACGGTTTCATGGGCATATACCAACGGTATTGTAAACGGTCTTACGGAAAAGACGTTTGCACCGGATGCGAATGTAACGCGTCAGGATATGGCAGTTATGATTATGCGTTATGCAGATAAGGTTGCAAAGGAAACACTTGTTGAGTCCAACGCTCCGTCGGAATTTGCTGATGATGCGGAAATCGCAGCATACGCAAAGGAAGCTGTCTATAAAATGCAGCGCGCAGGTATAATCGGCGGAAAGCCGGGTAATCTGTTTGATGCAAAAGCATATGCCACCCGCGCAGAAGCAAGCAAAATGATTTTCGTCCTTTTAAATCTTCTTGAGATGTAAATGATCGATATAAAGAAAAAAGCTCCAACAGCACCGCTGTTGGAGTTCTTCTCTTTATATTCACTTTATCTTCATTCTGCTGAGTCTCAGTGCGTTTGTAACAACCGTTACGGAGCTTAAGGACATCGCCGCGGCACCTATCATCGGGTTGAGGAGCGGACCGCCGAAGGCATAGAGCACGCCTGCGGCAACGGGTATGCCGATAACGTTATATGCAAATGCCCAGAAGAGGTTTTGTCGTATATTGCGCGTTACGGCTGATGATATCTGTATCGTGCGCGGGATATCGAGAAGGTCATTTTTCATAAGAATAACATCCGAGGTTTCTGCCGCAATATCCGTGCCGGAAGAAACCGTTATTGCTACATCCGCCGCCGCAAGTGCCGGTGCATCGTTTATTCCGTCACCAACCATACAGACGGTCTTTCCTTCCGTGCGGAGCTTTGTTATAACCTCGCTTTTTCCGTTTGGTTTAACATCGCTTATAACATTCTTTATTCCTACCTGCGCGGCAATGGCGCGTGCCGTGCGCTCGTTATCACCTGTGAGCATATAAACGTCAATTCCGCGCGCAGAAAGCTCTGCAATGCATTCTGCGGCGCTTGACTTTACGGCATCTGCTATAGCAATTACGCCGAGCGTTTTTTCTTCATCGGCAACATAAACGGAGGTCTTTCCGCTTTCCGCAAGGCGAATTGCCTCGGCTTCAAATCTTCCTGTTTCTTTTACAAAAGCTTTGTTTCCGACATAAATAACCTTTCCGTCAACATATGCTTTAACGCCGGAGCCGACCGTATATTCAAATCTGTCGGCATTTGGAATGTCAAGCTCTTTGGCTTTGGCATACTCAACTATTGCTTCTCCCCAAAGATGCTCGGACGAGCTTTCGCACGCCGCCGCAAGACTGAGAAGAGCATCGGGAGCAATGTCGGAGATTATATCTGTAACAACAGGCCTGCCGGTTGTTATCGTTCCTGTTTTGTCCAAAACAACGGTGTTTACCTTTGAGGCGTGTTCAAGCGCTGCACCGTTACGGAAGAGTATTCCGTGCTCGGCGGCGGTTCCGGTGCCGACCATTATCGCAACGGGAGTTGCAAGCCCAAGTGCACAGGGACAGGAAATTACGAGCACAGAAATAAAGATTGATAATGTAAAGGCAAAGTCCTTGCCTGAAATAAACCATGCGATTGCCGAAATAAATGCAATCGTGATAACTGCGGGTACAAAATATCCGGCAACGGTGTCAGCAAGCCGCGCAATGGGTGCCTTTGATGCCTGTGCTTCCGAAACCGTGCGGACAATCTGCGCAAGAGTGGTATCCTGACCTATTCGGGAGGCTTTAACCTGAATATACCCGGTTCTGTTTATACATCCGCCGATAACCTCATCGCCGGATGCTTTGCTGACCGGCATACTTTCACCGGTAATCATTGATTCATCGGTTTCGGTAGCTCCGGAAATTATTACGCCGTCAACGGGGATTTTCTCACCGGGGCGGACTATTGCAATATCTCCGACTTCAACCTCCTGGATTTTCACCTCGACCTCTTTCCCGTCCCGGAGAACAACCGCTGTGCTCGGTGTAAGCGAAACGAGCTTGCGCACAGCTTCGGAGGTCTTTTTTGTTGCACGCTTTTCTAAGAATTTACCGAGCTTGACAAGAGCGATAATCATAGCCGCGGATTCAAAATAGAGCCCGTGCACGGCGTGGGCATCACCGAGGTATACAAGAACCGTTGAATAAATGCTGTAGGAAAGAGCCGCAAGAGTTCCGACCGCGATAAGAGTGTCCATATTTGGTGAGCCGCGGAAAAGCGATTTAAACCCCGAAAGGTAAAAATGAAAGCCGCAGATTATAACGGGAATTACCAGAATGAGCTGGAGTATGGTCAAAACCTTTGGGTTTGATAACGGTTCCGGAAGAGAGAACAAGCCCATCATCGGTCCCATTGCGATGATAAAGAGCAGGGCAGAGAAAAGAAGTGAAACAAAAAGCGTTTGCTTTTCCTTGCGAAGTATGGCTTCGTCCTCGTTTTTATCCTTTTCGGACGGGAGAGAAGCTTTGAAACCGAGCTTGTTTATTGCAGATATTATCTGCTTTTGTGATATGGTATCAGCATCAAAAGAAATTGCGGCAGATTCTCCGGCGAGATTTACCGAAACCGATTGAACTCCGGAAAGCTTGCCGATGTTAACTTCGACACTGCGTGCGCATGAAGCACAGTGCATTCCGCGCACCCGAAAAACAGTTTGTGTGATATTCATAAGAACACCTCTTTATGTATAAAATTATATATATTGTCCATAATATGTATGGAAAAACTTACATGGAAAGGAAGTAAAGATTATGAACCTTACAGGTACAAAAACGCTTATTAATCTCGCTCGCTCCTTTGCCGGAGAAGCACAGGCAAGAAACAGATATCACTTCTATGCCGATAAGCTCAAAAAAGAGGGCTACGAGGCACTGTACCGCACAGTCACGGAAATTGAAAATAATGAGCTTGCTCATGCAAAGCTGTTTCTGAATTATCTGACCGACAATCCGGAGTTCGGATATAAAAACATTGATATCGACGGAGGGTATCCGTACATCCTCGGAACACTCGGCGTAAACCTTGAAGCAGCCGCCGCCGGAGAAAACGAAGAAGCAACTATAGTATACCCCGAATTTGCAAAAATTGCAAGAGAAGAAGGCTTTATTGAAATTGCTTCGACGTACGAGCTTACGGCGCGGGTAGAGGCAGAGCATGAGAAAATTTTCAAATCCATGGCACAGCATCTTAAAGACGGAACCTTGTATAAAAGAAACACCCCCACAAAGTGGAAGTGCGAAAACTGCGGCTATGAGTATACCGAAAATGAAGCATATGAAGTATGCCCGCTTTGCAGCCATCCGATAGGATATATGAGAAGCGAGCTGTAAAAGAAAAAATGGAATGTAAAAAAGCCGACAAGCTTTTTTACATTCCACTTTACTTTATGTGCATCTGACAAATGAGCACTGCTTTTATATTGATTTTGCATATTCTGAGGGCGACATACCTACTTTTTCTTTGAAGAGCTTTGAAAAGTAGTGCACGGTTGAAAAACCGAGCGCCTGCGAAATCTGTGTAAAATTAAGAGATGTGTCGCGAATCATTTGCTTCGCAGCATTTATTTTAAGAAAGGTGAAGTATGCCATGGGCGACATCCCGCATTCGCGGCTGCATATACGCTTCAGCTTTGAAGGGGAAAGTCCGCAGTCACGGCAGATATCATCAATAACAAGCGACTTGTCCAGATTATTTTTCAGATATTTCGTAACGAAAATAAAAATGTCGCTGTTCTGATTTTCGCTGTTTGAGGCGAAAAGTCGGGATGACGCATTTTCGTTGTTTACATATATATCCAGCAAAAGAAGCTCAAGAAGATTTTTGAGATTTTGCAGTTCAATAGGATCTGCTCCTTCACGTGGCACCATCCCCCGAATGTTGGGGTTGGAATATCGTGCAAACTTAAAACACTTTTCTCCCAACTCCATAGCCTGAGATAGAGTTCTGAATTGCTTTGAGGAAAGTGTGATGGCTTTTTTGGACATTGATAGTAAAACTTCCGATTCGGAATCAAAGCTTACAATGTCGACAGGCGAATCACCGCTGACAAAAGCTTCGCCGTGAACGGCAAGCGGCGGATATAAGATAAGCTGACCGCCCTCAAGCGGGTACTCCTTGTCGTTAATCAAAACACGGATGTAGCCTTTTTCCAGATAAATAAACTCCCAGAAGTTATGTGCTTCGGGAATGAGAAGACGTTTACTAAGGTCCGTATGAAAGATAGTACGTATGGTCTTTACAGAAACAATGTCCGTGAGGTACGTTTTTGCATATTCTGCCACAAATCTCACCTCTTTTTAAACCAATAATATAAAAAAATGGTTGTTTTGTACAAATACAATTTAAAGGCTGTGTTTTATAATTAGATACAGAAGGCTTCGGTATTTAATCTTTAGTTCAATTATATTAAAAAATACTTAAAATGTCAAGAATGGATGAGTGAAGAAATGAATGACCGCTTGCTTGCACCGCTTCCGCAGATTAATTACGGAAATGACATTGCGGAGTGGCGTGAACGAAGAAAAGAGATTCTTGATGAAATAGTTGATATCGAATACGGCGGACTTCCGCCAAAGCCGCAGAGCATAAGAGTTGAACAGCTTCAATCCGACATAACGGATTTAAGTATGAAGGTATACATAAACGAAACCTTCAACTTTATGATGAAGTTATTTAAACCTCAAAAGCTTTGCGACGGAAAGAAATATCCCGTTATTCTCACGGGTGATGCATGCTTCAGATATTGCAACAGCGCAGTTATTGAAAATGCCCTGTCCCGCGGATTTCTTGTGGCGGTATTCAACCGAGTTGAGTTTGCAAAGGATATTGAGGGTGAAGAAAGATGCGGCGGAATTTATGATATGTACCCCGATGTGGAGTTTGGTGCAATATCCGCCTGGGCATGGGGATATTCCCGTGCGATGGATGCGCTTGAAACGCTTCCGTTTGTCGATACAGAAAATGTTGCGATAACCGGTCATTCCCGCGGCGGAAAAGCAGTTCTCCTTGCAGGTGCGGTTGATAAACGCTTTGCGGTTGTAAACCCCAATGACTCCGGCTGTTGCGGCGGCGGATGCTTCCGTTACAGAACAGAGCCGAGAGGAGAGATGAGAGGGAATGAGAGGTTGGAGGATATCCTTGAACTTTTCCCCTATTGGTTCGGACCGAAGCTTTCTCAATACATCGGACGTGAGGAAGACCTTCCCTTTGACCAGCATTTCTTAAAGGCGGCGGTTGCACCGAGAAAGCTTCTTGAAACAAACGGCAGAGACGATACATGGGCAAACCCAAAAGGCGCATATGTCACTTATGAAGCCGCAAAAGAAGTGTATGAATTGTATGGAGTGCCGGAAAACATAGCATATCGCATCCGCGAGGGCGGACATGCACATACACCGGCAGACTTTGATGCGCTGCTTGCGTTTATTGAGGATGTAACCGCCGTTACGGATGGATATAAAACTACGCCATTTTGACGCGTCACAGCCTCCTTTGCCTAAAGGGCATATGCCCTTTGGTGTTGTAGCTACAACACCAAACTAAACTTCAGTAGCAAATTTATTTTGCATATAGAAAACAAATATTAGGAGGAGATCAAATGAAAAGACTTGTTTCACTGGTTTTGGCGATGATTATGCTATTCGCTCTTTCGGCGTGTAGCGGCGGAATGGGTGTCGGCAGAGATGTATCCTATGACATTCCGGAAGGGAAGCAGATTCCGGATGATGCAGTACTGGATGTTATGATCGGCAGTCATGCATCGTGGCCGTACAATGAAAACTGGAAGGTATGGGAATACATTAAAGAAGCAATCGGCGGCACGATTAACGTAAACGCAATTCCGTCGTCTGATTTCGGAACAAAATTTACCCTTGTTATGGCGGACCCCTCCGCGCTTCCGGATGTTATTGCCTTTGCTAATAAACCCGGCGCTCTTTCGGACTACGCCGAGCAAGGCGCGTTTCTTGCTTTTGATGATTATGAGGAATTTCTTCCGGATTATAAAGAGTTCTGGGACAGCGTCCCCGAAGATGAGCAGTGGATGAAAAACATTCAGAAGGGCGTAGACGGAAAGATTTACTTCACTCCGATATACGGAATGGAACGCTCGAAAAATATAAGAGCATGGCTTTATCGAAAAGATATTTTTGATAAGCACGGTATCAAGGTTCCGGAGACGATGGATGAGGTCTATGAGGTGTCAAAAAAGCTTAAGGAACTGTACCCGGATTCGTATCCGTTCTCTATGCGCAGTGGGCTGATAAACATCAATGTTATCGGTTCGTCATGGAAGCCTAATTTCCGCTATGACGCATACTATGATTTTGAAAACGGAAAGTGGAGCTACGGCGCAACTGAGAGCGAGGTTATGCTTGATATCGTAACCTTCTTTAAGAAGCTGTACGATGAAAAGCTTATCCCTGCCGACTATTTTACGATAAACAGCTCAACATGGCAGGAGCTTGTTTCAACAAACCGCGGCTTTATAATGCCGGAGTATCAGATACGTATAGACTTTTTCAATAACATAGCAAGAGAACAAATTCCCGGCTTTAATCTTACCGCAATGAAGCCGCCTCGCGCAGAGAACGGAATGGGAATTAATATGGTGAACAAATACAATTCCGATCCGACGGGCTTTGCGGTTGCCAATACCGGTAATGAAGAAAGCATTGCAAATGCTTTCAGGTATGTAAACTGGTTCTACTCCGACGAGGGCAGTCAGCTCGTTTCGTGGGGTAAAGAGGGAGAGACCTATGAGAAAGTTGACGGTAAGAAGAAATTCATTTACTCTGACGACAGCAACAACGCACAAATCCTTTACGGCTTCCAGACCATAGGCTCGTATCTCCGCATAGACCCCGCTGCGGCAGATGCGTGTATGTCGGAAGAACAGAGTGCAACGACGGACTTTGTGCTTGAGTATACCTATCCCCATCTTGACCCGACTGTATATATAAGCTTCTCGTCTGAAGATAAAACGAAGTTGTCTGAATATAACACAACGCTCAAGACTTTTGTGGATGAAAATATACAGAAATTTGTTATCGGTCAGCGCCCGATTGCTGAATGGGATGATTTCCAGAAGGAGCTTTCCGAGCTTCCGGTTGAAGAGCTTCTTGAAATCTACGATAAAACCTATCAGAGAATAAGCCGGTAAACACATAAATTAAGTCCAGCTAAGAATTGTCAATAGTGGATTTAAAAAATGACAAAAAATTTTCTTTGATAATTTATGGTATGGCAAACAAACCTTATGAGAAATACTCAAAAAGGCAAGTTTGGTGTAGTTGAATAGTATTAAGCAACAA
>JAFQVE010000399.1 GCA_017408185.1 Oscillospiraceae bacterium
AAGCCGTCATTGGGAACTGCACGGGCAACTACCTTTTCACCCGGAGAATACTGCGTTTTCACCATAAGTACATATCCGCCGCCGTCGGTTACCGGCGTAACGTCATACTTCACGGTAAGAAGCTCATTTGCCGCTCCTGCAACGCCAGAAACACTTGCTATCATAAGCAATGCCAGAATTGCAGACAAAAGTCTTTTGCTCTGTTTAATCATTTTAAAATACTCCTTTCAGACCGTTTGTGATGCAGGTCTGCTTTTTTATAATTATTATAACTTTATTTTTTCGTATAGTCAATAAAATGATTTAAAAAATATCAGTTAATTTTTAGTAAACACTCATTGACATTTTGATGATTTTCGCTTATTATATACATATATGGTATTGTGCAGTTTTTACATATACAATCAGCAGATAAAACAGCACACAAAAATTCGGCTTACCGTTTGCCGGAAAAATGGTGCCGTAAATCTTTTGATTTCGGTTTTGGAGTTGCCATGAGAAAAGCGAGGAATGTATTGAAAAAAACAGTGAATTTATTATTGATCGTGTCATTGCTTCTGTCCGTGCTTCCGCTCGGAGCCTTTGCCGCATCAGGTGTAAATCCCGTGGTTGAAGGCGTTTCCATGAACACAACACGCTCATACATAACGGTAAGATTTGACCGGGATATTGAAGGCTTGTCCCCAAAAAGCTTTTCCGGAAAGGTTAAGCTTAGCCGCGGCGGCAGTTCTCTTTCCAACCTTCCTTCATCTACCGCATATTCCGTTTCCGGAAGCTGCCTCTATATAACGCTTGGTTCCGCACTTTCCACTTCTGACAATTTTTTCAGAATAGTTAAGGGCACCTTTTCCGGTCAGACAGAGGATATTGACACCCCTCTCTTTGACGCACGAGGACCTGAGCTTGCCGAGGAAAACAGCGTTGTGCTCAACAGCGACGAGCAGACGGTTACGATAAAGTTTAAAACAGGCGTTCGCGGATATCCCAACGATTCATCGCTCAAAAACGGATATATCACGCTTGCCCGCAACGGTTCTTCCTTTAACGAAACAATTCCCGAAGACCATATAACAATCGACAATGAGAAGGGCGAGATTGAAATTTATCTCGATGAGTGGCTCTCCGGAAAATACTCGAAATTCAGAATTGCCGCAGGCAAGCTTCAGAATCTCAAAGGAAACATCAACCTTGCCGAAATCACAACTGCCGCAATTGATGCTTCCGCAACATCTGCGACTCCGGAAATTGATTACACGAACATAAACGATACACGAAACTCTGTTACCATCTATTTTACACAGAGAATCAAAAACGGACTTGCAACCACGGGAGTTAACTCAACACTTGCAACCTCACTTCTCAAATCCAACATCTGGGTAAGCCGCGGAAGTGCGAATAAATACGAAACTCTCGCCGGAAACGACTCGGTTTCCGTAGGCTCAAACTACATAAAGATCACATTCAGCGAACCGCTCTCAGCGTCCAAAAACTACATTAAAATCAGCGGAGGGACCATTGCGGATTACTACGGAAAAATCATCGCGACAGACATCATCACCGACGATGTTACAAAAGGAGTATCCGCATCAACAGCTCCGTCATACGCGAGCGCGTTTCTCTCGAGCAGCAAAAAGATAGTTATCTACTTCACCGTTCCCGTTCAGAAAAACTCCGAGCTTACAACAAGCGAGCTTCGTTCCCGGATAACACTCTCGCGAAACGGTAACACCTTCGAATCTCTTTCGTCTTATGACAGTGTTTCGTTCTCGGATAATATGATGACCATTTCTCTCCGCGAAGAGCTTACCGGCTCATACAACAGAGTCAGGGTTACCGGAAACACCGTTTCCTCCAAAACCGGCGCTCTGCTCACTTCATCCTTCACAACCGGATATCTTACTGCAGGGATGGCGGACAGCAATGACAACGATGACGGCTACTACGACGAAGACGCACCGGAGTTTACCAAAATCACTTACGACAGCGGAGCTCAGCGTGCGCGCATCTACTTTGACCGTGATATAAAGAAGGTCTCAAACGCAGACCTTTATGACGATGTCACCGTATCCCGCAACGGCGGTTCATACGAATCACTCTCATCTAATGATGTAATCACAATTTCTCCGTCAAACGCAATCACAATTCTTCTTTCCGAGCCGCTTGAAGGAACAAGAAACCGTTTCAGGATTGCAGGAAACACCATTGCAGACTATGATTCGGGATATGTTCAGAACGATACCATCGTTACCGACTATATAAGCGCGTCGGGAAGCACCGACTCTTCCTCATCCGAAGGAACAACCGGTGGCAGCGCTGATTACAGCGGCGATGTAACCGCTTCTCTTTCAGATGACTTATACACCGTCACGCTTAAATTTGACGAGGCACTTTACAACAACAAGGATTCCCTTGATGATCTGAAGGAAAAAATCCAGATATCACGAAGCGGACGGTTCGAAACACTTACATCCAACGATTATGTCCGCCTCGACACCGCAACAAACGAGCTTCTCATCGTCCTTGCCGAGCCTGCAGACGAATACTTCTCACAAATCAAAATTCTCTCCGGTGCGCTTCGTACCGCAGACGGCGGCTCTGTTTCAACGACAATCACAACCCTCCCGCTCGGCGAAGCAGAAGGAAGCATAAGAACCTATATTAATAACGCCGTTGTAACAGGCTTTACCTCAGAACAGGCAGGCGGTGACTCCCCCGTCATATCAGTTTCGGGACTTTCAAAGTTCAACTCCTACGCAAAGAAGATAGAATTTCTCGTCAAGGTTCCCGACAGCGCCAAAAGCGCAACTCTCAACATCACCGGCGATATCGTTGAAAATCTGAAGCGCTACGGAAGCACGATTGCCCTGTCTCTCGGAAATGCGACATACTATCTGCCGACAGGCAATATTTCCGAGATATCCGCTTCCGATACGCTTTCAATCACAGTAAGCGATGCTGCATCATCTGTTTCAAGTGCACTTGCAAGCGCTTCAACCTCCGATTCATTTACAATTGAATCACACGCAAAAAATCTTTCCGCAAAGCTTATTTCAGCTTCGGGAACAAGCAAGGATATCACCCATTCGGTATTTGCCGAAAAGCGATTCCTTCTTGCAGAACCCGCCGGCGGGAAGACAGCATTCACCGTTGTGAGAATCGAAAAATCCGGAAGTGTTGTTCCTGTTCCGAGTTCAAGCGACATCACAAGCGGAGTCGTATATCTCACGGGTAAGACCATGACTGACGGCGACTATGCGGCAATATCCTCTTCAAGAACACTCAGCACCCTCTCATGGGCACAGTCTCCGACAAACGCACTTGCCGCAAGGCTTATTCTCACCGATAAATCCGGAAGCAACTTAAACGGCTCAGAGGCTATTTCACGTTCCGAAACCGTAACGATTATGGCAAGAACTCTCGGCATCCTCTGTGACAGCAAAGGCGCAAGCCCGTTCTTTGATATGATATCAACGGACAGCTATTTTAACGCCGTTATGTCAACCGTTTCATATGAGCTTATCTCCGGATACCCCGATTCCACCTTTAAGCCGTCAAATAAGCTTACGCGCGCCGAGGCAATGACCATCGTTGCACGTGCAATCAGATTTATGAACGGCAAGAGCGTATCGGAGTCTTCCGATATGACTGTAAGCGAAGCGACAAGCATCCTCTCAAAATTTACCGATGCCGGAACCGTGGATAACTGGGCGAAGGTAAACATCGCAGAATGCGTTCAGGCAGGAATAGTAAACGGTGACAACAACGGACGTCTTAACCCGAAGGCAAACGTCACCCGTGCCGAGCTTATCCAGCTTATGTACAACATTCTCGATAAATGCGATATTATTTAAGTTAATAATGGCACGGCGTGCAATGTAACAATTACACTGCACGCCGTGCTTTTATCTCTTCGTTTTCACAATATATCCGATATTTACCTGCGGCACACTCGTTTTTGAGATATTCTTCAGCAAGAATATCCGAAACCTTGCCCTGAATCTCACGGCGGAGACCCCGTGCTCCGTATTTTTCGTCAAACCCTCGTGAAACAACGGTTTTCTTTGCTTCTTCCGTAACATCAAGAACAATACCAAGCTTGAAAACTCTTTCCGCCAGCTCCGATATCATCATATCGCAGATGCGGCTCGCTTCTTTCTCCTCAAGCTTGGAAAAAACAATCACATCATCAATACGGTTAAAAAGCTCGGGACGAAAGCTCTTTTTTATATCCGCGATTACGCTTTTTGATACCTCGGAAAAATCGCTTTTCGCGCCGGTTCCGAAGCCAACGCTTGCGGCGCACATTCTCTCTGCACCGATATTGGATGTCATCACGATTACGGTATTCCTGAAATCCGCTTTTTTGCCGTGGGAATCGGTAATCGTTCCGTCTTCAAGAATCTGGAGAAGAATGTTCATCACATCAGGATGCGCTTTTTCGATTTCATCAAAAAGAATAACCGAATACGGTGCGTCGCAAATCCTGTCTGCAAGCGTTACCCCGCCGTCATATCCGACATATCCCGGAGGCGAGCCTAAAAGCTTTGACAGCTCATGCTTTTCCATATATTCCGACATATCCATACGGATAATTTTGTTCTCATCGTCAAAGAGAGCTTCTGACAGCGCGCGGCACAGCTCAGTTTTTCCAACCCCCGTAGGACCTGCAAACAAAAATGAACCTATAGGTCGTCTCGGGTCTGAAAAGCCGAGACGTCCGCGTCTCACGGCACGTGCCACTGCCGCGATTGCCTTTTCCTGTCCCACAACTCTTTTTCTTAGAAGCGCTTCAAACTCGAGAAGTCTTTGGCTTTCCTCACGCGTTATCCTTGATGCGGGAATTCCGGTACGTGCGCATACAACATCGGCGATACTGTCAAAATCAATTTCAGTATGCCCGTCAAGCACCTTTTGCCAGTTCTCACTTATAAGCAAGAGCTCATTTCTCAAGCCTTCTTCCCTATCGCGGAAACGGGCAGCACCTTCAAAATCCTCCGATTGTATGCACCTTTCCTTCATCCCGACAGCGCTGATTATTTTTTCTTCAAGCTCACGCATACGCGGCGGCGGTGACGATGCATATATCTTTGCGCGGCTTGCCGCCTCATCAATTAAATCTATTGCCTTATCCGGCAGACGGCGTTCCGGAATATACCTGTCAGAAAGCTCAACTGCGGCTTTTATCGCCTCATCCGTAATCCTTATCTTATGATGCTGTTCGTATTTCCCGCGCAGTCCCGAAAGAATTTCGGTGCTTTCCTCCTTTGACGGTTCTTCTATCTTAACCGTCTGAAATCTTCGCGAAAGTGCGGCTGACGGCTCTATATATTTACGATATTCCTCGTGCGTTGTTGCACCTATAAGCTGGATTTCACGGCGTGAAAGCGCAGGCTTCAGTATATTCGCGGCATCTATCGCCCCCTCGGCTGCTCCGGCGCCCACGATAGTGTGGATTTCATCAATGAACAGTATTATATCTCCTGCACGGCTTACCTCACGCAATATCGAGCGTATGCGTTCTTCAAACTCACCTCTGTATTTTGTTCCCGCAACAACTCCGGATATATCAAGCATAAAAATTCTTTTCCCCGAAAGAACGCGCGGCACATCTCCTTTTACAATGCGCTCTGCAAGTCCTTCTGCAACAGCTGTTTTCCCGACACCGGGGTCTCCTAAAAGAAGCGGGTTGTTTTTTGTTCTGCGCGCAAGTATTTCTATAACGTACTGAAGCTCTTTTTCCCGACCGATTACCGGATCCAGCTTTCCTTCTCTGACAAGCTCACACAAATCTCTTCCGTAATTTTTAAGTAATTTCGTCTCGCTCTTCTCAGAATTGCGGCGGTTATCGGCATTTTTCCTGCAATCAGCTCCGTTGTCACCGCCTGACGGCATAATAAGCCGCGCAAGCTTTTCCGTATCCGCGCCCATGCTTTTTAAAAGCTTTTTCGCGCTCCCCGATTCTTCGCAAAGGATTCCGACAAGAAGATGCACATCCCCGATAAAGCCATCCCCCGCGCTTTTTGATTTATTGTATGCAGTTCTCACTATTCTCCGCGAACAGGGACTCAACCCCTGAAGCGTGTTTTTATGAGCTTTTCCTATGCCGGTATAATTAATAACGGCTCCCCTTATTTTTTCGGCAGAAATCCCCTCTGCATTCAATATTTTTGCAGCCTCGCCCTCTCCGTCGCGAAGTATTCCAAGAAGGATGTGCTCACTTCCCACATATCCGTGCCCCAGCTCTGCCGCACATTCATGTGCACACCGAAGTACGTTTTCTGCGCGAAGCGTAAATCTGTTTTCAAAAAGCATGGTTTCCTCCGATTTATATTTTGATTCCTCAGCTTAAATTTTACCTTTTAAGGCAGCTTTTTATACATCTTCTTTTTCGACAAAATAAACTTTTTTTGAATTTTTTAAATTTTTTTAGTTTACCCTATTGATTTTTTTCTTATTCATTGTTACAATAGATATATTGAAAAAGATGGAGGTGTTATTGACATGGCATATGTAATTAGCGACGAGTGCGTAATGTGTGGTTCTTGTGCAGGTGCTTGCCCCCTTGGTGCAATCTCCGAAGGTGATACAAAGTACGTTATCGACAAGGACGCATGCGCAGGCTGCGGTGAGTGTGCAAGCGCTTGCCCGGTAGAGGCTATCTCCGAGGAATAATCCCCAGAAAGCTTCAATGAGCTGTGACGAAATTCGTCACAGCTCATTTTTTATTTGCTCACATAATCTGTAATGCGTTTTATTCGGCACTGCATTGTGCGGCAATGCCGCACAATGCAAAGTACAAAATTATTTTACATAATCCAGTATACGCTTTATGAGCACCGCAACTTCTGCGCGTGTTGTGTAATCGGTCGGGGCTATTTTGCCGTTCTTTCCGTTTACAATGCCCGCCCCGATAAGCGCAGAGACAGCTTCTTTTGCGTAAGGCGCAACGGTGTCAAAGTCGGGGTATTGCGATAACACCTCATCCACCGCCATTCGGCGGTCCCCCTTCTCCTCAAGGAGAAGGCTTTGGCTCTGTAGTGTGCGGTAAACGATTACCATCATATCCTGACGGGTTATCGTATTGCGCGGGGCGAATTTATTATCACCTATACCGTTAATTATACCACAATTTCTTGCGATTGCAAGCTCGGATGCGAAGTAATCCGATGCAGATACGTCTGCAAAATTCTCAGTATTGTCGCTTTCAAGCTTGAATGCACGAACGAGCAGGGACGCGAAATCCGCACGGGTTATATTTTTCGCCGGGGAGTACGTGTTAGATGTTGTTCCTCTTATTATTCCATCGTCCGCGAGTGTGGTTATCGCGTCCGCTGCCCATGCGTGTTCAGAAAGGTCGGTGAATTGCGGTGTTTCCACCTCATCCGCCTCGCCTGCGCTCGGCACCTTCTCCTCAAGGAGAAGGCTTTCATCGTCGGGGTTATCGGTATCTGTTGCACCGTCCGGCTTGTCTGTCGGTGCGGCACCGCCACCTCCGCCTCCTCCACCACCGCCGGTGGTTTCTGCGTTTCCAGAGGAGCTTTCTGAATTATCCTCGTTCTTATTTCCGGATGAGCCTGTTGTTGCACCGTAAACCGTCACGATAAAGTGGATTGCATTTTCGCGTCCATCGGAGTCGGTAGCCGTTACTTCAAAATGACTTTCTCCAACCTGAGAGCTGTCCGGCTTCCATGTAATCTCACCTGTCGCTTCATTTACCGATGCCCCGCGCGGGATTTTCGTTCCGGAATAGGTAATGCTTCTTCCAAGCGGACTTGTCGCCGTTATCTTTGCTTTTAGCGTGGAACCTGCTGAAGTAGTCAAATCACCCACTGCGTCAAACTCCGGAGCTCCGGTTTCTACATATGCAAGCGGTATTCTGAATTTCTGTTTTACGTCTATATTATAAACGTAACCTGCGTCAATATCGTATTCATCTGCATATGACCTTACAAGTGTATCCGAGCCGAGGTCAAGCCTTACGCTTCCATCCTCATTCTTCCACGCATCTACTATCTCATATGCACCATTCTGAACTCCGTCGTTTTCGATGTAGATAACCTTGCCCGCAAGCTCAGCCGGATTTTCGCAATCAACATTGACATCAATCCAGTTGTCGAAATCGCCGAAATCAAAGGTCATATCGAAATCACGGACTGTGCCGGTATAAGCGGCTTTCTCCGCCATCGGAGCTTCTTCACCGATAACCGTTCCGTCATTGACATAGCGATAAAGCACCTCGCCCGAAGAATTTACGCTGTACATTCCGACAAAGCCCTTAAAATAAATTTCGTGTTCGCCGTCGGTAAGCTTATAGGTCACTTCGTTGTTTGTCGCATAGATGATATAGTCTACGCGGTCTTTTTCATGTGTAACCTTTACGGCGCGCACAACATCGTCATCCGTCAGATTATCTTCACTCTGCACAGGCTCAATTGTGGATATCGGCTCTATTGTCTTGAGATATCTTGTATACTGATATGGCTCATAAACTGTTGTATAGAGCGAATCAAGTGTGCCCTCACCTTCCTGCTTCTCATTTCTTACGAGAAGGTAATCAAAGGTATTCGGCATAGGCGCATTTCCAACCTTATCCGGCTTCGGTCCCGCCGCAAAAGCAACCTCTTCGGGTGTAAAGCTGTTCATCTGCGTGAGGCGAAGCTTTATTCCCTTGTTGTTTTCTACTGTCTTTCTGTAATCCTCTATGTCAAACTCAACCGAGAAGGTCTCATTCGGAGCTTTGTATCTTCTCACCTTACCAAGCCACGAATGACCGCGCGG
>JAFQVE010000400.1 GCA_017408185.1 Oscillospiraceae bacterium
AACATTTCATCCGTTGCTCTCACAAAGGACATTGCCGACGTTGACGAAAACAACAACATAATCCCGAAACGCATCGGTGAAGCAGAGTTTGAAGTAACAGTCGATGTCAACGGAAGTGTTTGCACCGAGAGTGTAACACTTCAGGTTGTAGAAGGAAAGAGTCGTGCGACCTACAGACCCGAAGCGATGGTTCGGGCGGCACGAGAAAATTATAAGAAGTACGATTGGGTAAGGGAAAACGCAGATACATATATAAAGGTTGCAGATAAATACGTTCCTCACCTCGATAAACTGTATGACATGATTGCATCACAGGGCATTCCGCGTTCAAATGCTCTCGGAAGCAAAGGCGATCCCGAAATGTACAGATGTCGCTTCTGTAATGAGGATCTTATGGCTCTCCACGGACAGTTCCCGTGGGTACATAGTGCGCTGTCACGTCCGTGGAAGGTACAATGCCCCGAGTGCAAGAGAGTTTTCCCGTCGAACGATTTTGAAAGTTTCTATAAGCTCGGACTCAATGAGTATGGCGAGTTTGACAGAATGAGAGCTCTTGAGGCTCACCGTGAACTGTTCGGCGACAAGTCTGTCACAGAACCCGGGGCAGAGCATAGCGCGCAATGGAAAAAGTACTACGGCTATGGTGTTTCGGGAGGATACCTCACAAACAATATGTACAAAGACATCTCTGACACGGTAAACTGCGGTCGTGGTCTCCGTGAAGGTGAAACCGTTGAAACTTGGGGTGTTGACGACAGTATGGGCTATGTCCCCTCCAAGGCTGACGGAACACCGTATGAATATATGGATGAGCAGGGGAATGTTCTCGCAACAGAACGCCATATCTATATTGCGGAATATATGCATACCGCCGTATATTACTGGATAAGCGACCAGGACGGAGCAGTATCGGAGGCTATACAGAAGTGTGCTCAGGCTTACCTTTATACCGGGGATAAGCAGTATGGCAGAGTTGCGGCAATTCTTCTTGACAGAATTGCGGACTTTTATCCTGACTTCGATCTCTCCGTTTACGGAAACAAGGTATGGAACGCCGATGGCGGTGCAGAAAAGGGAAAAATGACAGGCCGTATCTGGGAGTCGGGCAATGCGGCAGAGCTTGCAACTGCATATGACATTGTTTTTGATATGTATGAGGATGATTTTGTTCTCAACTATATCAAAGAAAAGAACAAGACTTTGAAAATGCGTCACGCAAAGAACACACCGTCACAGCTCCGCACAAATATAGAGGACGGAATTTTGCGTCCTGCCCTTGCAGGTCTTATAGATACCTCCGTATCGGGTAACTTTGGATATCCGCAGACGACAAATGCAATATGTGCGGTTGTACTTGATACATACCCCGAAACCGAGGAGTGGATTGATTATCTTATGGCTCCGGGCTGGAGAAATAAAGCACCTTGTCCCGGTGGCGGCATACTTTCACAGCTTGTTGATGAAATTGATGCTGACGGACAGGGAAATGAAGGCTCGGACTACAACATTGACTGGCACAGGTCACTTATAAAAGTCAATGACTCACTTGATATTTACGGATATGAAGAAGCAAACCTTTATAACAATCCGAAGTTTTTGCAGATGTTCTACAGTATGATTCCTCTTATGGGTGCATACACACCATCAATCGGTGACAGCGGTTCTACCCTCAGACGAGGTCATTGGATGAGCGAGGATGTGGCACTTGCAGGCTGGAAGAAGATAAAAGACCCGATTTTTGCACAGATTTTGTATCTCCTCAATGACGGCACGGCAGAAGGTCTCCGCTACGCCGATACCGAGGTCAATCCCGAAAGACTTGAGGATGAGGTTCGTGAGATTATCAGAGAATACGGAGAATTTATTCCGAAGTCTGCGGTAATGACCAATTTCGGTTTTGCCGCACTCCGTAACGGTATGGAGAATATAAACAACATAACTTCACCCACCGCAACAGATACAAGACGTGATGTGTGGATGTATTTCGGAACAAACGACGGTCACGCACACGATGAAGTATTAAATCTTGGAATGACCGCATTCGGA
>JAFQVE010000401.1 GCA_017408185.1 Oscillospiraceae bacterium
ATGATGTTACATTTATCGCAAGAAACGGACTTAAAGACCTCTTTGACGGAATTTTTCAAAGCCGGAATGCCGGGACCTTTCTGAAGAACTACGGAAGAGCATACAAGGAAATAGCAACGGGCGGCGAGATGTGGGAGCTTTACCAAGCTGCAGGCGGGCTTTACTCCTCGCGTTTTGAAGAACTGCAGGAAAAAGGAATTACCGAGAAGAGTGGGAAGCTCAATATAAAAGAGAAGCTGGCTTTCGGAAATATGATGGTTGAGCAGGCACCGAGGCTTGCGGAGTTTATGAGCGTTGTGGAGAAAGGCGACATAAACGATGCAGATACGATTGCAGATGCGCTTCTTGCGGCAGCTGATGTCACCACAAACTTCGGTGAAAGCGGAACGTGGGGCAAGGTCCTCAATGCATACTATATCCCGTTCCTGAATCCGGCAATTCAGGGAACGGCGAAAGTGGTAAGAACCTTCACGGAAAGTAAGACCGGAAAGGAATGGATAGGGCTTGCCGTTAAATGTATGATATACGGGCTCGGAGCGGGATTCCTTAATGACCTGATTAACGGAGACGATGAGGATTATGAAAATCTCCCGGATAGAACGAAAGACAATTACTTCTTAATCCGAGCGGGTGACGGGAAGTTCCTCCGCCTTCCCAAAGGACGCATTATGGCAGCGCTCGGCGTTGTAACAGACAGACTGCGCGATGTGATGAAAGGTGAGAAGGTTTAAGCAGGCGAGGCGCATTCACGAATTTCGGAAAATATTCTTCCGGAGAATCCATTGAACAACAACATTTTCAAGGCGTGGTTCGATGCTGATTTGCTCAACGACGAGAGCAAGGGCAGAACATGGTACGGTACCGACATTGAAAACGAAACCCTGCAGTCGCTTCCTGCCGGAGAGAGATATGACAACTCAACGGACTACGTTTCAAAGGCGATAGGCAAAGCACTCGGAGTATCACCGAAAAAGCTTAATTATATCCTTCAGCAGTATACGGGAGGTATCGGAAGAACCGTTCTTCCGATGATAACGCCGAAAGAACAGAAGGGCGACAGCGTTGCCGGAAAAATCGGATACGGGCTTTTAGGAATACTCACATCAAACTTCACGACCGACAGCAAGCTTTCAAACAAGATAAGCGGTGAGTTTTACGATGCAGTTGATGCGGCAACGCAGAAAAAGAACTCTGAGAAAGGCACGCTTGCGGATAAGGTTGTGTATAAGCACCTTAATCGGGAACGCAATATGGTAGGTGAATATAGCTCGAAGGTGCGTGAAGCGGAGGTTGATAAAAACCTCACGAGCAAGGAAAGGCAGGCTGCAGTCAGAGCGGCGAGTGCGGAGAGAACGGCGTATCAGAAGACGATTCTTGAAAACCTCGACAAGTACCGTGAGAGCGTGGAAAAGTATCTCAAGAAGTATCCGGGCGAGGATGAGGAGAAAAAGCTTGAATACGCGTACCGGGAAGCAAACCGCGCTATGTACGGCGAGGAATATGCGATACGTGCAAACGGCGGCTCTGATGTTTACAAAAAGGCGCAGGAAAAGGTAAAGCGCGGAAAGACAACGTGGGCGAAGTATTATGACGAATACTTCGGCAAGGCGGAACGGCGATTTGAGAAAATCTCCGACCGATTCGGCATCTCATATGCCGAGTTTGAAAAGATTGCTGATGCAATATCGAAGAACAGCACCAAGGATGAAAAAATAGAGGCGATAAAAAAGCTCGGATACAAGCGGAGCGTTGCGCGGAGAATTTATACGCTTTACAATGACGCGGAATAAGAAGGAGGAGTTTTTATTATGAACATTAAAAAAACGGCGGTGGAGATTTGGGCAGAGTTTGAGAAGGGCAAGACGTATAACAAGTCTATTGACCTTTATGAGAACGTTAAGAAGTGTGAGAACTTCTATATCGGCAAACAGTGGGAGGGGCTCAACGCCCCTGACCTGCCGAAGCCTGTTCTGAACGTAACCAAGCGCGTTGTGAGCTATTTTATAGCGATGCTCGTGTCTGATGACGTTGGAATACTTCTTGAGCCGTATAAGAAGACAAAGACGTGGGTGAATCCGGAGAGTTATGCGGGGGGAGATCCCGCGCTGATGCGCGCCTTCGGTTCGACTGCGCCTATCGCCTTCGCTCAGGATGACATGAGGGGAGCTGACGAGCCGCAGCCGACAGAGATTGTCAAGGAAGAACTGGATGCGCGGGTAATCGAGACCGAGGTGGACAAGACGATTGAGCGCTGCAACATAAAGGCGCAGGCGCGAAAGATTGTCCGGAATGCGGCTGTTGACGGCGATGCATATATGTACTTTTATTTCGATGGCAGCATAGACGCAGGAAACGGCGCGGAAGGCGGAATTGTTTCCGAGGTGCTTGACAACACAAGCGTTATATTCGGCAATCCGTACAAATACGAGGTTCAGAAACAGCCGTATATAATAATTGCGACACCGTGCATGCTCTCCGACGTGCGCGAGGAAGCGAAACGGAACGGACTGGGAGAGGACGTTATTTCGCAGATCCACGCAGACGATGATACGGACATATACACCTACAAGCAGAGCGGGACAAGCGACCTCTGCACGGTTATAACAAAGCTCTGGAAGGAACAGGGAACGGTTCACGCGATGAAGATTACAAAGGACATTATTATCCGCGATGAGTGGGACACGGGATATGATAGGTATCCCATTGCAAATATGGTGTGGGAGGAAATTAAAAACTCTTACCACGGACAGAGCGCGGTTTTGCAGGTGATTCCGAATCAGATTTGCATAAATCAGCTGTATGCAATGACAATCCACTGGACGAAAATGAATGCGCTTCCGAAGACTGTATACGACGCGACGAAGATTGCGAAATGGAGCAACAAGGTAGGACAGGCGATAGGCGTTGTAGGAAATCCGAATGATGCAGTTGCGTCGGCCCAAGGCGGCGCGAGCATGAGCCCGCAGGTGACAAACCTTATAAACGGGCTGATGCAGCACACGGCAGAGTACATGGGTGCAAACGATGCGGCGCTCGGGAATGTGAAGCCGGACAACGCCGAGGCGATTATCGCTACGCAGAACGCCGCGGCAATGCCGCTTGAAATTCAGAAGCTTGAATACTACCGCTTTACGGAAGAAGCTATCCGAATAATGATAGACATCATCCGCGAGGACTACGGACTGCGGCCGATAAACGTAACATGTGACGGAAACGCATTTGAAGGGTTATTCGATTTTTCAACACTCAGCGATGCAAACTACAACATGAAGGTTGAGATAGGGCAGAGTTCATATTGGAGCGAGCTCACGCAGATTCAGACAGCGGACAACCTTCTTGCAAAGGGGATTATTCCGGATGCGGTTACATATCTGGAATCCATTCCGGATAAGTTCATTAGGAACAAGGCAAAGATAGTGAAGCAGATAAAGGAAGCGGCAAAGATGCAGGAGACGGCGGGGGCGCAAGCGCCGATAATGCAGGGACAGGAGATAATGTAAAATATGGACAGAGAAGATGAACCTTTAAGAATGTAAATTTAAGAATTGCAGGTGAGGAGGGAGATGTAGATGAAAGATGGATTTAAATATAACGCCGAAGCAGAAACAGTTTATTGATGCCGAAGCTTCGGAGGTATTGTTCGGCGGAGCGGCAGGCGGAGGAAAGAGCTTCGCACAACTTATAGATGCGTTATTATTCGCACTGAAATATCCGGGCTCGAAGCAGATGATTTTACGCAGGACTTTTCCGGAGCTTGAAAAGAGCCTTATTCGTGTGGCTTGTGATATATATCCCCGGAGTATATTCAAATATAACTACTCAAAGCACGTGGGAAGGTTTGAGAACGGATCCATTATAGACTTTGCATATTGTGATAAAGAAAGCGATGTGTATAAGTATCAGTCTGCAGAATATGACGTTATACGCTTTGATGAGCTTACGCACTTCACCGACTATATGTATACATATCTCATCTCCCGAGTGAGAGGAACTAACGGATATCCGAAGCAGATAAAGAGTTCCACAAACCCGGGTGGAGTGGGGCATAGTTGGGTGAAGTCAAGATTCATTGATGTGGGTCCGCCGAACAGCGAGCACGACGGTAAGATTTTTATCCCGGCAATGGTGCAGGATAATGTCTTCCTGATGGAGAGCGACCCGGGGTATGTAAAGAGACTTGAAAAGCTTTCCGAAAAGGACAAGCAGGCGCTTCTTATGGTAACTGGGACATCTTCGACGGGCAGTATTTTACGGAATGGAACCGCAAGGTTCACGTTATTTCTCCGTTTGAAATTCCAAAGCACTGGCGACGGTATTTCGTAATGGACTACGGTCTTGATATGCTTGCGGGGTACTGGATTGCGCTCGATACATACGGAAGAGCTTATGTGTACCGCGAGGTATATCAGAGCGGGCTTATAATATCCGAGGCGGCAAAGAGGATAAGACAGCTCACGGATGAGAAGATATATGCAAACATTGCGCCGCCTGATCTCTGGAATAGGAGACAGGACACGGGCAAGAGCGCTGCAGAAATATTTGCACAAAATGGTGTTCCTCTTGTTGCGGCGAAGAATGACCGCGTGCAGGGGTGGTACAACCTCAAGGAATGGCTACACCCCTGCAAAGACGAACAAGGCGAGGAGATTGCGCCGCTTCGCATCTTTTCAAATTGTTTAAACTTAATACGCACTCTGCCGAGCGTTGCGATGGACAGCAAGAATCCGAATGACGTCGCGCGCGAGCCTCACGAGCTCACGCACGCTCCCGACGCTATACGGTATTTCGTTGCAGGCCGTCCGACACCTGCAGTTGCGATAGCTCAGTACGATGAAGACGCACCGGGCTATGATACACAATTAAACGATATTTTTAATTACGGAGGGTAAGGAAATGCAAAATGCAAAGTGCAAAATGCAAAATGAGAGGAGTAAGCCATGCCGGATGTAGTTATAGTGGCGATTATTTCGCTTGTGGGGACTCTCGCGGGTTCCTTCGGCGGAATAATCACGGCAAACAAGCTGACGAACTACCGCATTCAGCAGCTTGAAAAGAAGGTTGAAAAGCACAACAAGGTAATCGAGCGTGTTTACA